>CALISO010000026.1 GCA_938041445.1 uncultured Saprospiraceae bacterium | reverse complement strand
CTTCAATAGGGTAGCTGATTACTTTGTCTTCAATCAGGCACAATCAGGCTTTGCTCAGAGCCCTGGGTACTTTACACTAGGTATTAGTTACTTGTTTTTCTAAGAGACAAGTAGAAGACAGTAAAAGTGATTATTGTCTTTAGATCTAAGAAATGTGCTTCTATGATAAATTGTCTCCTAATGGTTGAGGGCAAGGTTGATTTGATATGTGGCATAGATTTCTGAATCTTCATTATAAGCTAGGCTTTCATTGCTTTTACAAATGTCTCTGATTTTCATTCTTACCCGAATGAAACAATTATTGTATTAGTGCAAAATAAAAAAGGCTATCTCTTTCCGAGACAGCCTTATCTTTTATGAATGTAGTATTTGACTTTTTATTACATCAGCTGAAGCTCTTTTTCGCTTACCATCTTACGCATATTTATCAAGGCGTATCTCATTCGACCTAAGGCAGTATTGATGCTTACTCGTGTCAATTGTGAGATTTCTTTGAAACTCATATCTGCATAGTGTCTAAGAATGACAACTTCTCTTTGCTCTTCTGGCAATTGATCTACAAGTTCTCTGACTCTTTGATGAAGCTGACTCTTTATGATAGATGTCTCCTTGTTATCTTCCGGTGACTCAAGTACATCGAAGATGTCAAATGTCTCTGTTGCTGAGACTTTAGTTTTCTTTTTGTTTTTACGGAAGTGATCAACACACATATTGTATGATATCCGCATTGCCCACTGTAAGAATTTACCTTCGTGGTTATACTTACCATTTCTCAATGTTCTGATAATCTTGATAAATACATCTTGAAAGATATCTTCAGCTAGATCTCTATCCTTAACGAATAAATAAATCGATGTGTAGATTTTATCCTTGTGTCTGTTGAGAAGAACTTCAAAAGCTTTGTCGCTGCCTTCTAGATATTTGACGATCAATTGCTGATCATTAAGCTTTAATACATCCATTACTAACTATTTTTAGTTGTTCAAAAAAATCGGTCTAAACTTAAATTCCTGTTAGTGTAAATGTGTTGCTTATAGGCGGACTTGGGTGTTTAATTAAAAGTATATCTCAAAGATGAGATAATTAAAGGTAAAATGCTTAATAATTTTCGCATTAACCCTTATTTAACGGTAAAGATAGGTAATGCAGTGGGAAGATGCAACTAAAACATCAACATATTGTAAAATATTTTAATATGTAAATTGGAAAAGCATTCAATCGATATTTCCGTTGTTTTCTTTAAGACCCTACTTATTATTTTGACTCCGAGCTTCTAGCATTTGGACAAATAGCCCCATCTTTTCTCTTACCTCTGGTTTCCACCATATTTCTAATGCTTGATCAAGCTCTGCAAAGTCATCGTCCTTGATTGCTTCTAACCAATCCCTTCTAATCTTTGCTTTTGTCAGTCTGAAGATATCTTGGTCAGCACTCAAGTATTGTTGCATTTGTTGCTCAGCTCGTTGCATCAATTGTGATGCTGGTACTACAGCGTTGATGAGTCCAACAGAGAGGGCCTCTTTAGGAGTAGCCAATTTGCCCTCGAGTAGATACTCATTAGCCTTGCTCTGCCCTATCCAAAAGCAATAACCTTTGATCAAGATGTCAGTTACTTGGATATTGACTTGCATTTCGTTAAGTCCAATAGTGTATTGCTCTCCATCCGCCATCACCCTATAGTCTGCTGCTATGACAATGACCGTGCCTCCCGCTGGACAATGTCCATTGATGGCGGCTATCATAGGCTTAGAGAATCGTAGGAGTTCCTTGTGCATCCTACCGAAGTCGTACAAGAAATTCTTAATTTGATCTTTGTCGTATCGATAGAGTTCTTTGACATCTAACCCAGCTGAGAAGAATCCTGGATGGCCTGTTATGATAAGACCTTTGACTTGATCATCAGATTCTAGCATTTTGATTGCAGATCTAATTTCATCTACCATTTGTTGGTTAATGACGTTAGCCTTACCACGTTCCAACTGGAGAATAGCGAAGTCCGGCCGGTATGTGATTAGTATTGTTGATAAAGAAGTCTGCATACCTTAATTATGTGTTATTCATAACTAAGATACATCGAAAACGATGGTAACACATCGATTGTTAAACCGAGACAGTGACAAACGCCTAATTTATCCGTCAAAAGTGTATAATTAATCTTTTAAAAATACATACATGATTGACATGCTAAAAAAGATGGCCATCCAAAAATTGGTCACAAAGATGGGAGCAAATAGCTTAAGTGCTGCGGCAACATCAGAAGCAGCTAGCGAAGGTGCAGGTGCTCTAATGGAAAAAATTCAAGCAGCAGTAAGTGGTGGTAACCTTGACCAAGTTAAAGACTTGTTCTCTTCTGCAGGTGCATCTACTGAGGAAAACGGAATCTTCCAAGAAGCTCAGAACAAAATGGCTTCAATCCTTCAAAATAAAGGAATGAACGCTGAGGAAGCACAAGCAGAAGCAGGAAGTGCTATGCCTGACTTAATCAACACATTGAAAGCAAAATTTGAGTCACAAGATGAAGCGGATAGTGCATTTGACATCGGAGCAATCGCATCACTGCTTGGCGGTGGAGGCGGAGGTCTCGGAGGAATGTTAGGTAAAGTGAAAGACCTACTCTAGGCTACTAGACTCTAAAAAAACTTTACAAGGCCTGCATTGAAAAATGCGGGCTTTTTTAATTTGGATACTAAGCTCACCGGTTCTAAATATATCTAATTACCTGCCTCAATCAATGACATTACTTCTTTCCAGGATCCTCCATTGTAGACATTCTCTATTCCATTACTTCTAAGAATCTCTTGTGCTTGATTACTCCGATTCCCACTTCTGCAAAAGAGGACAATGTTCCCCTTGTTTTCAAATTGAGAGATCGAGTTTTCAATTGTACTCAATGGAATATTGACAGCGTTGGGCACACTGCCAGATTGAAATTCAGTTGGTGTCCTCACATCTACTAGCCAAGCATCGGTAGGAAGTGCTTCTAATGTCGAGCGACTTTTACAAGACATCATAATAACTACAACTGCAAGGACAATTACAATAAAAATGTACTTCATATTTCCATAAACGAATTAGTCATCCAAATTAATACATTCAATAATGATCAGAATAATATTCTCAATAAAAAAGAGGCTACCTCAGCAATAGCCAAGATAACCTCTTTATGTTTCATATAGAACTTTAGCTCTATTCGATAATCATCATACTACCATTGATCTCTTGAGGACCAATATTTGTTTTGTAATAGATCATTCCATTAGTCTGGAGTATATCGTTAGTCACTTGTATCTTATTGATTCCTTTGACTACAGTAGTTTCAAGCACATAGATTACTTGACCTAGTTCATTAGTAAATGTAATGTTAATATCACTTGCCGTTGGCGTCAATATCACTAACTGAGTCGACTGAGACCAAGGGTTAGGTTGATTAGACATCTGTGGGATGATCTTATCATTCTTGTTTTCTAACACTATTGGTTGTACCTCAATTTGACCACTTCCAGTATAGGCCTCACTTCTCAGTCCTTCACTACCCAAGTCCATTGACTTACTGCTCGTGCTCACCTCGAAGAGAGATTGATTAGCAACTAAATCAAGAGTCTCACCTGATGCTGTATAACTAATCTTCACTGTATTGCCATCAATGACATATTGGTCTGCGCCAAATCCTGGCAAACTACTTTCTATCGCTGTAACTTCTTGGTCAAAGACTAACGTAGTTTGAAGACCATTAAAGGCTACTCCAGTCGTAGTCGTAATATCAAATCCATTAGGCGACTTACTGTATCCAATAGTCAATGGCGTACCTCTAACTTCTGTGATTGATTGATTAGCGTCCATTATAACGCTATTATTAACATCACCAATCTTCACACCGATGAAGTCAATGTCCATATTTGTCGTGAGTGCAGGTATCATATATTGCTCGTCTATTGTCTCATTGAGCGGTGAATTCGGATCTACGAATACTTGTTCGAAATCAACAAATCTCCAACTTGTATTACTTGGGAATACATCAATCAACTCGAGAACAATCTTACGCATGTCAACTAAGTCAGATGCACTGAGTTGTCCATTTCTATCCGCATCAGCAGCAATATGCTGATATGGAGTTGCCAATGGTTGTAGATTAAGTAAGTGTCTCTGGATAATCAAAATATCTAGAGTACTCACACCATTTCTATGATTCAAGTCATAGTGTGGTTCTACAATGTAACTACCTCCATCTGGCATCATACCAAAGTCATAGTGTCCATTCTCTTGAGTCAACACTTGATCAGGTGTATTCACTAAACCAACTTCTACATTTGGAACAAGCACTCCATTTTCTGTAAGGATATCACCTTGAATCTGTCGTCCAGCTCCAGGAATCAATGGACAACTATCATCAGTATCAATGACCTCTACTGTTGTCTCACATGTTACTGTCTCATCATTAAAGTCTATCGCTGTCCAAGTAACCACTTGAGTACCTTCTAGTAAGCTCAAGGTCACCTCTGTTCCAGATAGTAATGGTGTTGTCACTCCATCAACTGAGTAATTAACACATCCAGGATACTCTGTAAATGGAGCTGGAACTGTCACCTGACAATTCGCATCCAAGTCAAGACTTATGACATCTGTTGAACAAAGGTCAAATGGTGAATTCAACAATTTGATGGTCTGAATAAATGTATCAGTGACTAAGTCATCGCCACCTGTCTCACACCAATCTAGTACAACAAACGTTCTAATGATCTTACTATAAAAATCATCAGATGCACCTGGTACAGGTTCGTGTGGCTCGTCTGTATAGTTAATTGCCAATTGATCAAGTGGTCCAGCATTCAATATCGGCTCTGACATCAATCCTGCCGGTGATATATCTGCACCACAGCCAGCCATAACATTACTTGAAAGCTCTAGTAGCGTATCTGGATATTCCACATTATTAAAGTCAAAATTATCACCTTCACAAGTCACAGTGTGTGAGAGTGTATCCATTGTACCGGTATTCGGATTAGTGAAAATATACGTCCTTGTGAATACCTCAACATTACATTCTAGTTCTGATGGGCCATCTTCAAATGTCACACAATCAAGTATGTTTGAACAATCAAAGCAACCGTCTGCAGATGTAGCTATCACATCTCCGTATGCAAGTATGTCCGTAGGATCTATCATTGCACATGCTTCCTCAGTAAAAGTCCTATCATCAGGTACTGTAAATGTTGCAGTTTGTGGATCTTTAACTTTCACAGTAACCATACAAATATTTGAATTACCTGCTTGGTCAGTCACCTGGAATACGACCATCTGGTCTGTGCCTTTGTCAGCACAACAGAATTCTACATAATCACCAAAGACTTCGTTGTCAGGGTTATTACAAGTATCATTCATCCTTCTTACAGCAAACTCAATATGACCACATCCATCAAAACTACCGTCATCAAATGTCGATGCAGGTACGTGAGCATATCCATTTGATAATGTAACCTGAGTCTCAAACTCGCAAATTGCAATTGGACCTTTGTCATCGATTACCGTCAAGTCAAATGATTCCATGCTAGAATTATGACATTCGTCTGTCACAACATATTCTATTGTATACGTCGTACCAGCTACATCCATTCCATCATGTGTAAATGTTACAGTCTCACCATTATTAGTATAGACTGGATTTACTCCAGTATTGATCAAGTAACTTTCGATATCGTTACATGCATCTGTTGCTTCTATGATTGGAAGTGCATATTCCACACTGCAGTCTTTGACTGTACTGACTGTCACATCAGGCAGTGTTGTCAATTCTGGTCCAGTGTTATCTGTGACAGTTATGTATTGTGGGAATCCTGTAGGAATAGAATACTCCGATCCACAGAACCACTCTACGAGTTTCCATGTTCTGATCACTATAAAGTCATTGCACTGTGTTTCTATAGGTTCAGAATCTGTGAATGTCAAAAAGACATTACACAAATCATCTGGCACATTAGGGAATAATGGTCTACATGTTTCGACCATCATATCATCAGTAGTACAGATTTCTGGATATCCTGTCACATCAGGTGAGATATCAGTATTATCTCCTGTGCATTCTACTTCTATTGCATCTGGAAACTCTACTCCTGTCAGGCTCGGTCTTTCGACAAATACCTGCTTAGTATAGACCGTGCCGTCAGTGTTCATCGCAGCGTCAACGACTGCAAATGATCTAATCAATACATTAGAGAATCCCTCAAATGCAGGATTTGTACAATCAAACTCTGGCAGAGGTACATCACCAAGCCATATAACTTCAGCTCCTCCGCAGTTATCTGCATCTACTTCTGGTAATTCTGGTGTACCATCTGCAAGATAGATTGCATTACATGATACTGTACAGTCTTCAAGATCTAATGTAGGCAAGAGTTTATCTTCAATCTTTGCTGTACTCCAACAAGGTGCCACATCTGGACAGTTAGGCATACTTACGCTGACATTGAGTGTCTGTCCTAAATGTTCCTCACCTATTGGGTTTTCTAATACATTACCGTGTTCATCTGTAATCGTGACTACAAACGCCTCATTAGGGAAGGTGCCACCTGTAACCATCATATTACCAGTAATTGTCACCTCACAGTTTTCATCTAACGAGAGATTTACTGGAGTACAAGCAAGGTTGTCTGGACAGTCATCTGAATCATCTGATGGATCAAGACCTAAGTCACATTCCGTCGCATTGTCGATTCCACCGCCATCACAATCTTCAGCACCAATAGTCGCATCTGGATTTGCCGCTATCAATTCACAGATAGTCATTCCAGATTCTTCAAAATTATCACAGTTCCAATCGTCATTTTCATTAGATGGATCTGTTGGTACAAAGTCAGGATCAGCTGGTATAAATGTTCCAGGGTTATCTGGATCTTCTATTGGTCCATCTGGTCCAAAGCATTCTGTTAAGTTATCTACTCCACCTTCGTCACAATCAAGTGTACCAAGAGGATTAGTAGGGTCTGATGCTAATAATTCACATAACGCTGGGCCATCATTTACAAATACGTCACAATCGTCCTCTGGATTTCCTCCACTTGGATCTGTTGCTGTATAACCTGGTGTAGCTGTTATCGTTCCATCATCATTGATCTCATAGTCCGGCCCGAAACATTCAGTAATGTTATCTACTCCTCCTCCGTCACAATCAAGTGTCGCAAGTGGATTTGTTGGATCTGATGCTATTAGGTCACATAATGCTGGACCATCATCTACAAATACGTCACAATCGTCCTCTGGATTTCCTCCACTTGGATCTGTTGCTGTATAACCTGGTGTAGCTGTTATCGTTCCATCATCATTGATCACATAGTCCGGTCCGAAACATTCAGTAATGTTATCTACCCCTCCTCCGTCACAATCAAGTGTAGCAAGTGGATTTGTTGGATCTGATGCTATTAGGTCACATAATGCTGGACCATCATCTACAAATACATCACAATCATCTTCTGGGTTTCCTCCACTTGGATCTGTTGCTGTATAGCCTGGTGTAGCTGTTATCGTACCATCATCATTGATCACATAGTCCGGTCCAAAACACTCGGTAATGTTATCTACTCCTCCTCCGTCACAATCAAGTGTCGCAAGTGGACTTGTAGGATTTGCAGCTATGTAATCACATAGAGCTGGACCGTCATCTTCAAATACATCACAATCATCTTCTGGATTTCCTCCACTTGGATCTGTTGCTACATAGCCTGGTGTAGGCGTTATCGTACCATCATCATTGATCACATAGTCCGGTCCGAAACACTCGGTAATATTGTCTACTCCTCCTCCGTCACAATCAAGTGTCGCAAGTGGGTTTGTAGGATCTGATGCTATTAAATCACATAAAGCTGGACCATTATCTATAAATACATCACAATCGTCTTCTGGATTTCCTCCACTTGGATCTGTTGGTGTATAACCTGGTGTAGCTGTTATCGTACCATCATCATTGATCACATAGTCCGGTCCGAAACACTCGGTAATATTATCTACTCCTCCACCATCACAATCTTCAGTTGCTAATGGGCTAGTTGGGTTCGCTGTAATGTATTCACATAGATCCAAATCTGAATCTGTAAAACTTTCACAACAAATCAATTCTACACTTAATGTATCTCTTACAGGTCCACATACAATCTGTGGTACACCATTTACAATTTCTACCACTGCTTCTGTTACAAGTTCAAGGTCTACATTGTAGGCGTCTAAGTCCTCTTGAGAAGGTGTGTATGTCGTAGCTGTACTAAATTGAGTACCTCCATCAAACGTTCCACTTCCTAAAGTAGACCAAACTCCATCTAGTCCCATTGGCATAATCTCTCCTACTTCTGATAGTGTGATCATTTTCGTATCACAATCAAACATCGCCTCTAAGTCAATTACTGCTGGTGGATCTGAAACAGTCACTACTATCTCAGCCATAGTTGTACACATAGATGAACCATTATCTATTGTATAGGTAACTGTATATGTTATATCAGCAGCTGGATTCATTATGAATGGCTCCTGGCTTGTAGGATCATCTAAGTATGTTGCTGGCGAAATATCTACAATAATATCTTCACTCAAACTTGATGGTATACCTAAATCAATCTGCTGAATTCCATCAGAACAGATATTAACCTCTTGGTCAGGGAATTCGAAAGATTCGATTTGAACTAAGTCTATCACGAAATCTTGAGCACAAGATCCGATACTATATGATGCCATTAATTGAACTGGGCTATCTACTCCAAATCCATCATTAAGAGCTACTTCTATCATATCTGCAGTCATCGTAATTGTACCCGCTGCGGCTGGGCTCAACTCAAGTTCTAATCCATCGCAAGAATCTAGAACCAAAGGCTCTCCTGGACAAAGTGCAACAGATTCTCCCAACTCAGCTAACGCTTCTGGGATAACCTCTGGGAACGCTACTTCTAATGCGCTACAAGCACAATCTGTAGGGAAATCAACTTGAGCAATTAATGGACAAGCAATCTCTGCATCAATAGCAATAATTCCTGTCTGTGTATCTACTTCTCCTGCTGCTGCAAATGTGTAAGCTACACCTAGAGCAGTACCCACTGGTATATCATATGCATCTACCATTCCATTACCATCTATATCTTGGAAAAATTCAATGTCAACTGTCATCGGATCACCATTTAGTGACTCCAACTCAAGTGACCATTCTAAGTCGACAACTCCTGTTCCGCACTCTGCTGTAAGTGTTGCTTCACCAGCAGCACCATTCGGCACAACTTCTAACGTGATCAACCCTTCGCTAGCTAATGATTGCATATCACATGGTTCAGTTTGAGATGGACAAACCACCTCTTGTGATTCCTTAATTGCAAATCCAATATCAATTGGACCACAAGGTGCATCACCCTGAAGTGCTAGCCCAATATCAAGGCAGAAGTAATCTCCAACCTCTGTATCAGGTGCATCAAATGAAATCGTCATTGCGCCTGCAGTTCCTACAGGTTCTGAAGAATAATTTTCTACTACATATCCATCTGGTGCAGCTGGTACAATATCTGCTTCTGCCAATGATAATTCTGGAGGAAGAGTTAAACAAATTGTCGCATTTGAAGCTACTGATTTTCCAGTATTGATTGCCGTAATTCTAATATTTGCTCCATTCTCTTCACATGAGATGAGAAGTGGTTCTACTTCTAGAGTAAACTCTGCCCCTCCTGCTGGATCAACAGTATGTATTGCTTGTCCTGCATCTTGGAATTCAAAAGGATCACAATCGGCTTCTGCTGTTACGAGCAATCCTGGGGAAGACCCACTTATAAAGTCACATGTCGCTTCAGCGCTAAAGGAAACAGCTACACTTTCTCCAGGTTCTAGACCGAGAGTTCCAAGTAAAGTTTCCATTGCAGCTACATCCAGCTTAAGTGCAGTCCCATAAACACCTGAAAGACTTGTTTCTTCAGCGTAAGGTATAGCTACTGTGGTAGGTCCTGTTGCGGTTTCTAATGTAACATCAAAAGTCCCTGTAGGCATAGGCTCTAACCCTGGTGGCAGATAAATAACTGCACAAAGATCCGTCAAACCAGATGTTCCTGTGTTATTAAAGTTTACTTCGTAATCTTGGACTACACATGGTGCAGGAGCTACAGGGTTTTCAAATCCTGCTTGTAGTTCTGGAGCACCGGCTCTGTATCTATAACATCCTTTCTCAACGCATTCTAATTCTTTAGCTAACACTAGTTCTATATCAGCTGGACATGGTAATGCAGATGCACAGATTTGATCTGGTCCACAGAACAATAAAGTTGTTTCTAATTCAAATTCGAAGCATGATCCAGCTGCAGTTCCATCAAGAATATCAGCACTGTAAATTTTTCCACCTGACGCAGAATTCATAATAAACGTCAGTGCAGGTGTAGAAGCATCTAAGGTTACATTACTTGGCATTTCCAAAATAACGACTCCTCCTGGAATCATTGTTGTTGGTGCCTCTGGGCAGATTGTCATTGTGTTAATCTCTCCTCCACCTGCATCGACAAGTAAAGGATCTGTAAATGCAATTGATACATTTACTGGTGGAACAGGTGTCCCGGTCTCAACAAATGTAGTACCTCCAGTATGTCTATGAGGGTTATTAATATGGTCTCTTGTCCATGGCCAATAATGACTATCTCCATTGAGAGCACAAGCAGCCCTATCAGATACTCCTGTATACCAACGGTTATCATTACACAAATAGGTGTTATGGTTATAATCCGCCAAGTATTCATAAGATGCTTCAAAAGATCCTTGCAATGGAGTCTCTGGAGCTTCATCTGTACAAAGTCTTACAAGAGGAATAGAGAATGATAAAGTATCTGGATCAGTCAATGTCTCTGCCCCTACACCAAGTAATGGGAAGGTACCCCCAGATAAGGACCAATCGTCAGTCGTATAATCAAAGTCATCATATTGGATATCTCTTAGTCCATCTTTCAACTCTGCATCAAGCCAAATCATATCTCCATATCTATCAATAACACAGTGTGCATCACCTATCTGCTCTGTACCGAGAATACTATCTGGTTCTGTAGATATCGGTCCTAAACCATCACCAAATAATTCGTATGTCGATCCGCCATTATAGATATAGGGTGTCGGCCATTCAGTAAATAATCTTTCAAGACCAATACTTGGTCTGTATTCCACAGGAGATTGATACCAATCTGCTGGGATTGGGTTTTCAATTGAAAACTCGTGTAATATTTCAGCGGAACAGCCAAATTCATCATAGATGATTTCACTATTCATAACTACTCCAGGATTGAATATTGTGACAGTATCTTGGAAGAGACATGCTGTAGCTTCATTTGTACCATCGAATACTCCACCGCCTGCGATTAGGTTACCTGTTAATGTAGTAGTCCCTGTAACAAAGTCTCGTGCATCCATATTTGCACGTGTTATAAAGTTATCAATAAGTAATGGCCCCATCGTTCCATTCCCGTCTTCCAACACATCTGGAGTAAGGATAACTGGTACATGCCATACTATCTCAATTGTATCATTATCCTCAAATCCACCTCCAACTAAGTCATAAAGACCTTGTAAAGCATTAAATGCTCCAGGTGCTACTCTATCTTCTCCCCAGAAGTATACTATTAATGAATTTCCGTCTTGGTAATCATTGCTTGAGTTTCTAAC
>CALISO010000025.1 GCA_938041445.1 uncultured Saprospiraceae bacterium | reverse complement strand
GACACTTTCGACTACTGAGATAGAACATAGGTTTTTACCAGTGTATTTGATGAGACTACCTTCTGAGAGCATCTTGGGAGTAAGCGACTTGGTTCTTTGTCTAGGAGTAAGGATACGATTGCTTGACATTGGTACTGAATGCTAGATACCATGCAAGTTTATAGGCTATTGTGCATTGGAATTGCACCATAAAGAATTCCTCCTTGTTTTTAGTTAACATCCTAAGAAGTGTTCTTTTTATGACGATGTCTTTGTAAATTTAGTTTTACGCAAAATCTATCGCAATTGATAAACCAACCAGAAAAAGTCGTTAGGATTGGCCTGTGTATTTTATTCTTGGGCTGTCTAGCGGATATGCCTTATGGCTATTTTCAAATTGTCAGGACAATTGGTATGGTCGTATTTGCCTATCTCGGCATGTGTTGCTATCAAAGGAATGAAGAGTTTTGGCAATATCTGTATTGGGGATCAGCGGTCTTGATTAATCCAATCATCAAAATTCCCCTAGGTCGAGAATTGTGGAATATCGTGGATGTGGTATGGGTTGTACTTTTGATTGTGCATCTGTACCAAAGACGAAATAACCAACCATAAGCTAATTATAAAATATTATGAGCTACTTCAACCCAGGTTATATCAAACTCATGATGAGTGCCTGCGGACATCTTGATCGAGATTATGATGATCAAGTCTATCAGATGAGACTTCAATACTATCATCAGAATCGATTAATCGCTGTGCCACTAATCGCTAAGAAGAGTGTAGGTGATTTTGAGATGATTGAAACTCTTAGAGACCATGCTAAGAAATCGAATATCGGTATCCTTCAACTATACACAACTGTATATGTAGACGAACGCAATAACATGTCATATACTAATGCCTACCCATATCTACACAATACTAACTATTCGTACAGATCAAGGGAGGTGGAGATGATGTATGCCTCACTACTTACACTGCTCGAACTAGACTATGACGGTGAGAACAAAATCATCGTGTACAACCCAAGAAATTCAAAAACACTTAGATATGGCAATCTATCGGACTTCATAAACTCAGGCGGTTCTGAAGCTCAACTTGATGAGTATCAACGTGAAAATAAAATAGAAGTTGACTTATTGAATTTCTTATCCCTCTTTTGGAAATTTTCAAGAGCTGATGTCTATGGAGAGATAAAAACATTGGCACTACTGGTGAGATACAAACTGATTAAATCCTACACTGAACAAGCCAACTATGCTGAATTGAATATTTTTAATTCTATCGTCCTAGATAACGCCGACCTAGAAATCATCAGATTCTCAATGGGTCAGATGCCAGATACCGATGACCAGGAGGATAGTAAAATCGTAAATAAGGAATCCTTTCAGGAGAAAATAGATGAACGTGATCAATATGAAGAGGAGGAGGAAAATTATCAATTCCATTCTAAGTCACATAGACTGGATGAACTTGATGAAGAAATAATTAGGAATGTCCCTGATTTGCTATTTCAAGCAGATGATGAAGAAGAAGCTATAGATACTTATAATGGTCTTTTGAACGATGTGGATTTCTTGCCCAAAAGTTCTGACGATGTAGCGGTAGAACAACCTGTACAAGAAATAACAGATCTAGAACATCTAGAGCATATCATCGAAAGCACAGACATAGCCTATAAGTCTAAGGTGTTTCTAAAGAGTGCTTTGTACATCAGAACAATGCTCCATAATGAAGCAGATGATTATAGTCCTGTGCTCATTGGATACTCAAAGTTTTTCGAACATGAGATTAATCTGAGTATTGTACAAAGCATCAGACAATTTCTTGGAATAACAATGCCGACTTACTACTTAAAATATTGTGATGTAGCAGGCAAATACATTATCAAAGGAAGGGAAAACTTCAGCGCTGACTTTAATATGAAGCATTATACTTCTGCTAAGTATATTCCACCTGGTCTTGGACAGAGTCTAATCAGCTATCGTATACTCTCAGAAAACCCAGAATTCCCTAACTACGAAAAGCGTATCAAAGAACTCGGACTAAAGATCAATGCAATCCGAAACAAAGTTGCTCATCCAGAAATCTTATCGAAAGAAGATCTTCTGGAAATGGAGCAGTTGATTGGAGATTTGAATAGGGAGGGGCTTATCAACGTGCTTGTGGGATTGAGGAAGGAATTGGTTGACACATAAATTAAGAAAGCGACACTAACATTTTATAAGGGAATAAATAAGTGCTTATAGCTCTATTCGCTTTGCTTAGTGTATTTAATTTATATATTTGGACATTATTTGTCTAAAATAGATTTATCTAATGTTAAGTTTAGCGACAATTCTCAAGGATGCCAGAATTAGAAAGCAACTAATCTTACGAAAAGTAAGTGCTGCGGTTGATATCGATCAATCATTAATTAGCAAATTTGAGAAAAATGAGAGGATGCCAACAAGGGAACAACTTACGCGTTTGGCTAAATTTTATGAGTTGTCAGAGAGCAATTTATTAATCAGCTGGTACTCGGACAAAATTGCTGAAGAATTAAAATATTCTGAATCGACTTCTGAAATTCTCAGAGTCGCTGAAGAAAAAATTAAATATTTAAGAGCAAAATATTGATGAAAGATAAACTTAGAGTAGTAGAATTATTTGCAGGAGTAGGCGGTTTTCGACTTGGTCTGGAGAAAAGTAATTACAAGATAGTGTGGAGTAATCAATGGGAACCTTCTACTAAGAAGCAGCATGCCTCCTTAGTGTATGAATCTCGATTTGGCAAACAAAACCATTCAACTCAGCTGTATAGTGTCAAAGATTTACTTGCTGAGATTATTCTATGTAAACAAAATAAAGAACACCCAATAAACAACTAAATGAGTATTGATAAATTAAATAAATATGCAGAAAAATATACACTTGCAAATAAAATAATAGAAAAAAGGGAAGAATCTAGGCTATCCTTTATTTCAAAATTTCCTCTTAATGAATTAAAAAACCTAACCCTTGATGAATTTGCTCAAGGTGGAAACGAAAACAGTTTCTGCTATTGGCTCGAGTATAGAGAAATAGGTTTTGGAATTGGTGGTGGCAATGCTTCAAAATTTGGAATTTATAAACCGCGAAATAATGGTAAACTAGTATATGTTACTGGCTTTAGGACTAACAAGATATATTTAGATGAGAATGAAGCTAAATTATTTTATTCTCAATTGTTATCCAAAATAATTAAAGCACTTGACTACACTAGTAGAGATAAAATAGAAAAGATTTCTAATCTAGAAATTCCTATGTACAATATGGTTCTTCTAAAGATTTTGTCTTTATATTTTCCAGGTAAATTTATATCAATTGGTTCTTCAGAGGTTCTTATTAGGTGTGCCAAAGAAATAGAAATTGAAAATATTGAATTAAACTCAAAAAACCTAATTCAAATAAATTATGAATGTAATAAACATCTTAGAAAGGAAAAACACTGTCAAAACTGGCATCACCATAAATTAAGCGAATTTATTTGGGGTTACTTTGATGGTGAAAATTTAAAGAGGAAAAGAAAAAGTAAGAAGCAGTATTGGCTGTATTCACCTGGTCAAAATGCCAACCAATGGCACAATTTTTATCAAGAAAACATTATGGGTCTAGGTTGGGATGATATAGGAGACCTATCTCAATTTCAAAGCAGAGATGAAATAAAAAAGGCTTTGGTCGCCGCTTATGGTGGCACAAGTTCAAAAAGTAATGATGTTTCAGCAAATGATGACTTTTTAAATAAAATCAATATTGGTGATATAGTAATTGTTAAGAAAGGAAGAGGAGGGTTGCTAGGTTATGGAGAAGTGGTGTCAGGGTATAGCTATGACAAGACACGCAATAATTTCAACCATATAAGAAAAGTTGATTGGAAACTAAAAGGGAATTGGGACGTTGATTTTAATTTGGCGTCGAAAACACTGACTGACATTACAAAATATGATTCTGATAATCCAAAGTATGACTCTTTATCTGAGGAATTGTTAGGTATAATGGGAGTTGAGCAACTACAAAAAGATTATAAAGAATCATTCACCAAATGGCTCACCAAAAAATATGGAGAAAATTCAGGTACGGCCAACTCTTATATTAGAGCTATTGGTATTTTATCACAATTATTGTCTAAAGAAATATTTAAAACTAGTGATGTAATCTATTTAGATGTGCTATATAAAGACTTAATCACAGAACAAGGAAACCCTGAAGGCAAGTACTATAATTCTGATACTCCTTCTTATGGTAATAATGGATTTTATTCGGCTTCAATTAAATCATATCTGGACTTTTTAAAAACTATTCCATCTAATAAAACTCTCCTTGTGAATCAAACAGATTTACCGAAAATCCTAGAAATATTTAAACCTCAAAATAACTTTGACATTCACTCCTTTCAAAGTACTTGTAAAGAAGCTGGTTTAGTTTATACAGACAAACTACTAATTCGATTTGTCAGTTCTCTTTTAACCAAACCTTTTGTGATACTGACGGGTCTTTCAGGCTCAGGTAAAACTAAATTAGCACAAGCATTTGTTCAATGGATTTGTCAAGAGAAAAGTCAATATCGAATTGTACCCGTAGGTGCAGATTGGACCAATCGGGAGCCATTGTTAGGGTACCCAAATGCTTTAAAACCTGGGGAATATGTAAATCCTGACAGTGGGGTTATAGATTTGGTGTTAAATGCTAATTCTAATCCGTCACTCCCTTTCTTCCTGATTCTGGATGAAATGAATTTGAGCCATGTAGAAAGATATTTTGCAGATTTCTTGAGTGTAATGGAATCGAATGAGGAAATACCTCTATATGCTGATTATATTGTTGATATTGCTAGGGATGATAATAACAAGAGCAGACATGTCCCATCAAAACTAAAAGTTCCTTCAAACTTATTCATCATTGGTACAGTGAATATCGATGAGACGACTAATATGTTTAGCCCCAAAGTATTGGATAGAGCAAATACAATCGAGTTCCGTATCAATAGTAAACAAATGGAGGGATTCCTTGGCAAAGCCACCGATATCGATATGCAAGCCCTACAAGCTAAAGGCATTAATATGGCACAAGATTTCATCACACAATCAAACAAGAAGCAATTCACTAACAACAATGAGTCAGAAATAAATGTGGCTTTACTCAAATTCTTTAATGAACTACAAAAAACAGGTGCAGAGTTCGGATATAGAAGTGCCTCAGAAATCTTAAGACTAATAGGCCAATTGGGTTCATTGGATAGTACATTGACCACTGATGAAAAAATAGATATTGCTATCATACAAAAATTACTTCCAAAACTGCATGGCTCAAGAAGAAAACTAACACCTATACTAGAAGCTCTTGGCAAATTTTGCTTATCAAGCGAAATAAAAATAGTTCAAGATGTATTTGAAAAGTACAATTTCGAATTCTACAGCATCAAAGAAGGTAAAGAATTAAAACCCGCAGAAGGAGTTAAGTACCCATTGTCTCTGGAAAAAATATCAAGAATGTACAGGGGTGCTATAGATAATGGATTCGCAAGTTATGCAGAAGCCTAGTGCATGAAAGCAATATCTGAAATAGAGATAAATTTAGATTCAGTACAAGAAGGTCTAAAGCTATGGGTTGGCTCAAAAAAGGAGGGCACCTTGTTTGATAGATTTGAGACGGCTAAAGACAATAATGAAGCTCGCTTCCAATTAGTTGAGGGCTGTTATTATGATTATGTGATTAGTGATGCAAAATATATCCTAGGGGACATCGGTGAGAATATCATTCAACAACATAAACGGCTAACTCACACTGGTAGAATCTCTCCAAATATATTTGTTGGAACTCTAGAGATTCCTATAATAAAAAAAGAAAATATAGATATGTGTCATTCAATACAATTGGAAGTCCAATCTATCAAATCAGGCTATCGTGATGATTATAGAGATATGCTAGAACTCATCACTGAGAAATGCACGGATTTACTCTTACAATCTAACTCTCCCGTCTCTCATCATTTTGATGTAGATTATTCGACCAATAGTCAAACGCTTTATCAAAAGTTCGCATTCATCAATTCTATAGTCAGAACTACAGAATTCAAAGATGCTATTCATAGAGTAGTGACAAGTCCTGTAACTAAATGGACTGAAATCCATGAAATAAAAGATATAAGGAGTATAAGAAGACTTTCTAACAGCAATGTAAAGGAGTTACTTAAAGGCGGAAAGAGAACAGAATTACCAAGTGGTCACTATTTAGAAAGTTATAGTTTGAACTCTCTTCCCGAGAGAATTACAAGTATTCGCAAAACCGATTCGGTTGACACTCCAGAAAATCGTTTCATTAAGCATGCCTTAGAAACATTCTTAAAATTTTGCTCAGATATTAATAAAGCAGCTCCTGAAGATTCCAAACTAGAATCTGAATCATCAACACTAATTAATGAGCTAGAGTCCAGTTTACAGCATTCCATCTTTAAAGAAATTTCACGACCAACAACCTTAAAATTAAATAGCCCAATACTCCAGAAAAAGGAAGGCTATAGACAGGTATTAAGAACGTGGTTAATGTTTGATTTAGCTGCAAAATTAATTTGGCAAGGTGGTGAAGATGTCTACGGAGCTGGAAAAAAAGATATCGCGATATTGTATGAATATTGGCTATTCTTCAAACTGTTAGAGTTGTTCCAGGAGCTCTTCGCCATAAGACCCAAAGACATTTCCGACCTAATCAAACCAACTAAGGACGGACTTAATCTTCAAATTAAACAAGGTAAGTTTACCGCACTGAAAGGTGTCTATGCAACTAGCACAAGAAAACTAAACATTCAATTTAATTACAATAGATCATTTAGTGGCAGGAGAAACTATCCGGATTCTGGTAGTTGGACAACTACATTGAGACCAGACTATACTTTGTCCTTTTGGCCATATGGAATTTCAGAAAGAGAGGCTGAAAATCAAGAGTTAATTGTACACGTCCATTTTGATGCAAAATATAAAATAGCAAATCTCAAAGATTTTGTTGAGCAACACAATGACAAAGATTTAGATGAAGAAAAAATTGAACAGAAGAAAGGAATTTATAAAAATGCGGACTTGTTGAAAATGCATGCCTATAAAGATGCGATTAGAAGAACAGGTGGCGCCTATGTTCTATATCCAGGAACAAAGTCACTAAGAAGAGAAGGCTTCCATGAAATCATTCCAGGATTAGGTGCTTTCCCTGTTAGACCATCTAAGACAGACAATGGCACAGGTGAGCTTAAGACTTTCATATTAGAAATCATTGAACACTTTGTTAATAGAGCTTCGCAGCGTGAAAGAATGGCATTTAGAACCTATGATGTGTATAAAAATGAGCCAGTAAAACATGATGAAGTAAATGAATTACTTCCCGAAACTTATGGAGCTAATCGGAACCTCATACCTCATAGCACATTCGTTTTAGTAGGGTTTTACAAAAAAGAAAATTTAGATTGGATAATTAAGAGTGGCTTATATAATGCAAGAGCAGGCAGTAAGCGAGGGTCCCTGAGATTAGGTCCAGGTGAGACAGGAGCCAAATATTTACTCCTGCATACGAATAATGAAACAAAAACAAGTCGCTTGTTAAAAATCGTTGAAAACGGGCCAAGAATATTTTCTAAGCAGACTTTAATTGAAAAAGGATATCCTTCTACACCCTCTCAAGATTACTATCTAGTTTACAAAGTGCAAGAAATAAAAAATGGTGATTTTGAAAACCTAGAATGGGATATAACGAAATTGAAACAACATAAAGAACGTAGAGGCTCTGCGTTGCCATTCTCAGTTACCTTGGCAGAACTTATGAAATCAAAAGTTCAGAGTTAATTAGTAAGTAGACCCCACTTCACCTCCCCACCCGAATCTCCACTCCCATATGATCACTATACGAAGTACGCTTCCAGCTCACATCATTACAATCCCCATCTTTGATAAAGTCTACCACTGAGTATCCAGTCATCTTGAGCTCAGAGAGTCTATAGAGAACATTATCTTCCGCTCTACTGCCGTAGTTGCCATTGACGCAAGTCTTCTTGAGAGAGGTCTTCTCTCCGTGAAGGACTGACTTGAATCCATCTTTCTTGCAGGCATCGAAGGCATAATCGTCGATGACGAGATTCATATCGCCAGCCCAGATGATGTCTGTATATGTTGTGGTTGCGACCCACTTGGTAATGGCTTGTATCTCAGCTCTCTCGGGATAGTCATTCGTATGGGTACAGGCGTGATAGTTGACTATGACAAGTTCTTCGCCTTGGTAGTTGAATCTTGCGACATAGGGTTCTCTCTCTACATAGGTAGCCAGTTCTGACACAAGGCTTGGTCTGCCTCCTAGTAAAGACACCTTACTGGTCTTCCAGAGAAAGGCATAGCGTTCTGACTTATAGGGAGAGCTACTTCTTGTCGGGTCGCTAGTGCGGTAGTCCCACTTGGCTCCCATTCGATTGAGCTGGTCTACGAGTCGTGCAACTGCTTGCACACCGCCTGGATGCTTGGCGACAACTTCTTGGATAGCAACGATATCTGCATCTCTGATTTGCTCTGCGATCATTGCGATCTCATTATCGTCACGACTCTGGCCGAAGTCTTTGAGATTCCAAGAGACGATGGATAGATCTTGTCCGATCAGTGTAGTGATGATGATTGTCGTAAAAGATAAGATTAGACAGACATCCTTGAGAGTCCTCGATGTCAATACGTGTAATTTCATATGTTTTATGCTACTAATTGTCCTAGATGTAAATTATTACATTATTCTTCATTACCTAACTATGAAGGTGGCGTTAACACTTGAAATCTACTCTTACATCGCATCATAGTGCCTCAAAAAGCCGCAACTCTTCAATGCTTGTTGATAGAAGTCTGTGTTTCCAAATTTTTCCTTGAGTACAGGGAGTGACTTTAGGTATTTGGCAGCTACGTCGTCGTATGTGCCATCATATACCTTATCACCCCACTTATCACCATGGATGTATTCTTGACTGTAGTAGAGATCTTTCTGATCACAAAGTGCTAACAGGTAAGTGATACGAGCATTGAGTTCTTCGTCATCTGACAAGGATAAGGCTGCTCGGTAGTGCTTCCTTACCTGAGACATCTCACCGGAGTAGATAAAGTCATTCGCATTGATATACTCCATATTATAGAGCTTGTTCTCCTCGATATAATCGGCTGATCTCACAAGCGTATTAAACCGGTCTCTTTGGTGGTAGGTTCGATAATTTCCTATCCCTAATAGATTGCCTCTATATCGACCTTGGTTAGAGATATTGTAATAGTAGTTACCTAGTAGGTAGTGACTCAGTTTTTGTTCCCACTCCTTTCCGTTTTGACTTAGATGATGCAGCGATTGGATGGCGTTGACAAGCTCCACTCTACTCAGTGTGGTGTCAGATAGTGCCAATGGTTTGCTCAAAAATACTGAATCGGTCATCGCCTTCGGATCGTCACTTGAGTAGGAAGGATTGATCCAATTACTGAATACCCTTGCATGGATACTCCGTCTTCCCTTCGAGCCAATCGAATTACCTAGGTTATTATTTTCTAATAGTTCTCTTTCTTGATCATAGTCTTGGTTCACGAGGTAGTACATCCCTTTGTGGTAGGTGAAGTATTCGTTAGGGCTACTTGTAATTCCATTTTGCCGTAAGGCTAACAGTTGTGTTCCGATCTTGTCATTAGAGTTGGCTAGGTCTATGAGATCATCTAGTAGTGGTAGAGAAAATATTTCATTCACTGCATTCCATTGATTGTGCACAAGGAATGATTTTGCCAATTGTCCATCCTTGAGATAGAGGTGCCCTACTCTTTCTTTGACAATATCTGTAAGCTTGAATATTGGGTCATCATCACTCTGACTAGTATCTAGCCATTGCATCATTGTCTGTTCTCGATCAGGAGTGATTGAATCCCAACCACTGACTTCGTATAGGACTTTCAAGACCTTTTTCGAGTCCATATATTTAGCAGAAGTAGTATTGGACAGTTTGGTATTTGCAGAAGCGATATCACCTAACAGGTAATCAATGTAAGAGAAGATGAGAGATTGTTGTTCGCTATCAAGGTGCTTACCCGACTGGTGGACCAAAGACTTAAGCGCAGAACCACGCTTGAAGAGTTCATCAGAAACTATCGGGAAGCTGGGGCCCTCTTCTTTCAATCCATATCTTGTGCTCTCCGATGCGGCATTCTCTAGAGATTTCACCGCTCTGAGGAGGAGGACATTATAGAGTGTAGGGTCTACAGATTGATTGCCTATCTGTCTGATTGCGTCTTGCTCGGAGGCAAATCCCGAGACATTGGCAATCAGAGTTGGATAGAGTTGCTCTGTACTGGTCTTGAGATGTTGAGAGATATCCACATCCTTCTGTTGAGCAAAGTGATATGACCGATAAGCACCTATTTTGCGATCGTAGCTATTAGCCCATACTCTGAGATAATTGGCTGCCGCTATCGAGGTATTCTTTAGTCTGAAATGACACCCTGCATAGAAGTCGAGTAGGTAGTATGAGAGCTCATCGTTACCTTTTTCGTCAGAGGGCATCCTATCGTAAAACGCGATTCCATCATCATATCGCTTTCCATAAAAGTACAAGCGAACGATCTGATACGCATATCGTCGCTTGACCTGAAGATTGGAGACTGTATTGTATCGTTCATAGGCGATATCTATTAATGCATCGGTATCATATGGTTGAGACTCTTTATAGTCAGCATATGACCAAGTGTTGACCGTATTAGTGTTGATAGGGGTATTAGCCTTGTGTACATATTGCAGATATTGACTGACCTCCGTTGAGACGGATGTGGGATATTCAGACAGGACCTTTTGACGTATGTGATCATTATCGGTATAGACGAGAATCTTAATCACATCTATACTACTCTTAGTCAATAACTGTTGCCACACCTTAAGATTTCCAGCATCCTGTTCCCCTGCTTCTTCGTCACCATAGTAGGTATTGGACAGATCAAGTAAGAACGGCCTGAATCCCCCCACATCCAATATCGTCTGGTCAAACACGTCGTAGGTCGAGACTTGACCATAGTAGTAATCACCACATGCCCCAAATGCTGAATGGCACCAAAGCGCTAAGACTGTCAGTAAGGTAATTTTCTGTTTCATAAGTTTATCTCGCTTAAATTAATGTTAGTAATGGATGTACTATCGAGGTGATAGAGGATGTAGTCATTGATCACCAAGTTAGAGTTTCGGATGACTTCTAGAGATTCATTGATTGCAGAAATCTCTGACTCTTCTACCTGTAGTTGCATACCTGGGCTCAAGGCAAATGTCCTGTAGATGGTATCCGCAATCACTTCATATGTGCCATCTGAGACCTCCTTGAAATGACGAGGGTGATTCTTCAGATCTTCTAGACAATTCTCATTGATAAGTCTGACATGTTCCGAAGTTCGGTTTTTGACAACTGTCTGGTCATAGATTGGTAATGCCACATCTAGGGGGATTGGATAGCTAGTTTCGCTATTGATATAGCTCGCCACTATCTGAGCATCTAGGATTGAATTCCGATCAAAATCCGCGAGGTTGCCAACATTATAACACATCAAGGTGCCCTTACCTACTGGCGGCACTCCAGTCTCCTCTGCATACTTTATCTGGTGTAATCTAATCGTGACCTCTGTATCATAATAATAATTCATCCACTCTAGAAAATAGAAGTAATTCTTTGCCGTACTCTTCGTCCAATCACAATCTACTTGAATCGTCTTGATAGTTTTCCCAAAGTAGTACATCGATATCTCATCAATGAGGCTTTTGACTTTCTTACTAGTTTGTTCTATTTGATAGACATCGCTGAGAGCTTCATTCTTGACATAGATGACTGGCACTATATCATAGTCTTTCAATACTTGATCTATGGTATCAATGAGGTAGGTGGGCTGAGGTCCACTGAATTGACCACCCTCTTCGAGATCAAAATATCTTACGTAGACACGTTTAGTCTCCATAGTCTTCAGCGCATCTTTTGTCACATCATCAAGCACCAGAGACTTTTTCCAATGATAGAATTGAGTTGCAGACGACGACATTTCAGATTGAAATCTCTTTGGGTTTTCTTCGGGAGTACCGTTGTGATCGGTACAAGAGAAGGCAGTAGTCGCTAGTAGAATCGCGTAGCAATATTTAAGCATAAGCGTATAATTCAAAATTATTTAAGGGTTGTCAAATTACTGAAAATTATCGAGCGGAAAGTCACACAAACTTCGAAACATCAATGATCCTTGGCTGCACCACCTTCCTCGTACGACATCTCTAGCATCTTCAAGTCATCAATCGCTTGGATATAATCTTGGAAGATCTCTTCAAGGAATGTGCCGTCATCATCAAAGTATAAATCATCCACCGTCTCCTTAGGGTTGTCTCGATCTAAGAAAGTGAGAAAGTGTCCATAAAGCATATTCCTCGCTACCAAGAGATCTGTGGCCGCCTGGTCTCTTGGAAGAAACACATCACTTAAGTCCTCTTTGTACAAGTATGCCGCCAATTCATATTGCATATCTGACTCACCCATCATGGTAGGATCAAGCTTAGCACCTACGACTAACATATAAGACTGCTCACTTTCGTAAAGGTCATAGCGTATCACTCCACCACAAGTCGGCATCCCTACAATCAGTGTCCGATGCTCCGCTTGTCCGATAGGTAGGATATGCTGAAACTCCTCGTCGGGAAATGAAATCTTTTCTATATCATTTATGCCATTGATGTAGAGTAACCATCCATTGATGTTTTCGATTTTGTCTAGCTCACTGCCACTCGTAAATCCTCCACCTAATACTGGGTAATTTCCGAGCAGCGTCTGATTGATAGCTAATGTATTCATAGTCTTATTCATCGTTGTTGTTAAGTGTGTTGAGTACATGATTGTAGATAAGTACTTGATGCTAATTCAAAAATTTTGGAGGTAGTGTCTTATTGGCATTTGCTCCTAGCTCCTTGACTCTTTCTGCTCGTTTGATAAGATTACCCGATCCAGTTCTCAACTTATTCATAGACTTATCAAATGTGCCTTTGACGGTATTGAGTTGATTGCCCATCTTCTCCATGTCATCCATAAAGCCGACAAACTTATCATACATCTTACCTGCTTCTGCAGCGATCTCTTGTGCATATCGATTCTGCTTATCATTCTTCCAGAGAGTCTCCACAGTCTTCAATGTTGCAAGTAATGTAGAAGCTGTGACGATGATAATGTTCTTGCTGAATGCATAGTCAAAAAGGGTCGAGTCTTGTCTCAGCGCCGAACTGAATGCCGTATCAATCGGAATAAACATGAGGACAAAATCAGGACTCTCAATCTGATAGAGGTCGTGATAGTTCTTGGCTGAAAGACTCGTGATATGATTCTTGACAGCGATGGCATGATTCTTTTCGTGCTTCATAGCTTCTTCCTGATCTACTGCAGCGATTAACTGATCATACGCTACTAGTGAGACTTTGGAATCGACGATAAGTTTCTTATTATCCGGTAGATTGATGACAACATCCGGCTTGAAGAGTTTGCCTTCTGCGTCTCTCTCAGATACCTGGATGTTGTATTCATCCCCCTTGACCAGTCCTGACCGATCTAGTATTGATTGAAGGACCAGTTCTCCCCAGTTTCCTTGTTGCTTAAAGTCTCCCTTGAGGGCTTTCGCCAAATTGTTCGCATCCTTGGCAACTTGCTCACTTTGATTACTCAAATGTGCAATCATCTCCTTGAGCCCTGCATGACGATTGATTGATTCCTTGTTCGTGGATTCTACCTTAGTTTCGAATTCCTTGATCTTAGCATTGAGTGGATCTAAGATTTGTTTGATATTGACTTGATTCGTTTTAGCGAATCGCTCCGCTTTCTCTTCTAGAAGTCGGTTGGCAATATTCTCAAAGTGCTTCTCACTTTCATCACGCATCTTGACTATCTCCTCTTTCTGAGTGTCCAGCTTTTCCAACAGAGATTTATTTGTTGCTTGGTTTTGAACCAATTGTTCTTTGAGATCGCTTATACTTTTCGATTGGTGATTGATCTCTTCTTGCTGTCTGTCATTAGTGATTTTTTCTGATTGATAGTTGGACTCCAGATGCTGAAGACTAGTAGATAGCTGTGCAATCTTGCTTTCTTGTTGCTTATTCAAGGATTGCTCTTCTTGTAGTTTGACCTTGAATTCTTCCTTGTCCAGTGTAATCTGATTGACTAAGGCTTTCTGAGTATCAAGGGCATTCTGAGTGACACCTAGGTCTCTAGCTATCTTATCATATACACGTCTTTCTACTTTCAGGGCACTAGTGATAAGATAGGCAAGAACTGCCCCTATTCCGAATACACAAAAGGCATAAAATAATAATTCAGCTATTGAAAATGTCATCGTTAGATAGTTATAAGGTAAAGATAAATTTAGGTGTGCACTGCTTTTGCACTATCATAAGCATAGGATAAGACACTCTGCTATTATGCAACTCGACTTATCAACAATGACTTGCATTTCTTTCTGAGGTGAATCATGCCTTTGTGACACCAGTAGCAGGTGACTACGGTATGACTCCCCTCATCCACGAGTACGACAAGATCAGAGATGCTTCTCTTCATAGATTGGAGTCTATGAGATGGTAAGCACTTCTTCGTGACATAGTAATAGGTAAATCCCTGCTTATAGATTTGTTTGCCAAATGTAATAGCTGCAAGTATCAGGTTCTTATTGATTCCCCGCTGTTGGCATCTTACTCTCGCATGATCAGTCAGTTGGTAGTCTATGGTAAAGACTTTATTGAATCTAGATTCGGAATATTGAAATGTAGGATTTAGCATCATCGTTGTTGTTTTGTTGTTCTTTCAAATATATTTACAGAAGTGCATTATATTTGCACCACAATAAACTACCTATGTCAAGTAACAATCATGCCCTTATCCGCTATCGTACGATAGATCGCTGCCTCAAGTCACAGTCCAAAAACTACTTTCTCAAAGACCTCATCAAGGCATGTAGTGAAGCAGTACACGAGTATGAAGAACACCGCTCTGGCAAATCAAGACCTTATAAAACAGTCAGTAGACGATCACTGATGTATGATCTTAAATTCATGAAGGATGATGTCTATGGATTTGCAGCGCCGATAGATCATGATAGAGTAGATGGATACTACTATACTGACCCCGGATTCGAGGCATTCAAGGCGACGATATCAAAGACCGATAGGCAGCGACTAGACGAGGCACTTAATATCCTGAAGCAGATCTCAGGACAGAATCAGTTCAAGGACTTGGATGAGACGATTCTTAGGCTCGAGGACACCTATCAAATTAAGCGCAGAAAGCAATCGAGGGCCATCGTACAGTTTGAGCATAGTACCAATGCCGAAGGCATCAAGTGGCTAGGTCAAATCAGAGGATTCATCAATGAGGGGCAACCTATGCGAGTCAAGTATAAGCCATTCGACCAAGATGCCTATGATAAAGTTGTCAGCCCTTACCTACTCAAGGAGTACAATAATCGGTGGTATCTCATCGGATATGACCACGAAAAAAACAGAATCACACATCTTGGACTTGATCGAATTAAACGCGTAAAATTATCCATTCAACCATACTACAAAGATGAGAATTTTGACTCAGAATCTTATCTAGATGATATCGTTGGAATCACTCTCATGCCAGAAGGTAAGACTGAGACGATCAGAATCAAGGTGCATGGTAAGCAGCGTTACTACGTAGACACCAAGCCATTTCATAAGTCCCAGAAGAAGATTAAGGAAACAAGAAACAATGCTGTATTTGAGCTAGAGTTAATTATCAACTACGAACTGATCACTAAACTCTTCGCGATGTCTGATTCATTAGAAGTAATTAAACCCCAGCACTTAAAACGATCCGTAGCTGAACGAATCGCAAATGCTAAAGATATGTACAAACTTAAATAATCCAGAAGACGAGCCTCTCTACTCACTGACATTGAGCAAGCTGAGAAATTGCTCAAAATAATTCATTAGGTCATCATGATTCCTCAGGTTGTCTACGAGATTCTGAGGTATTGCCTCATATCCAAATTTGGCTCCAAGCATGCTGCCTGCGACACAAGCGTTAGTGTCCGCATCGCCTCCTTGCATGATGATGGATTGTATGCCATCCGCATATGACTCTGCATAAAAGTAAGCCCACAATCCTGCTCCTAGTGCTTTCAAAGTGTAGCCTACCGCACTAGCCTCATCAAGGTGTAATGTTGTAATATCGGGTGAAAGAGGAAGTATATATTCAGGTATTCGATTGTCATAGTTATCTAGTAGGTCTGGTAAAGAATCTAGCATAATTGGAGTTTCCATAAGCTCGCCGTGAATTATGTGTGCCATAATTTTACATGAGTCAATACATCGCGGGTCATGATGCGTCAGCCTTGCAATGTTTTCACAGTTAATCAGCACTGAGTCAAGGTCATGATATCTATAAATGCAGACTATCGAATTTCTCATCAGAGCACCATTGGGTGCTAGGTCTCGCTTCTTCATATTCCACAGAAGTTCAGAGGCTTTATGAGGATACAATGTGTATTGAGGCAAAGACATCACCTTGTATGTTGACATGCCGACACCCATACCGCCATTCATCATCCATTGATATAATCTTGACGCTATGTCTAGTGGTACAACTTCTTGGTGTTCGATAATACTCTTCAATATACATAACCATTGATCAGTATCATCTGTCCACTGACCAGGCTTCCACCTACTCCGATGTTTGTCTTGAACAATCTGAGCATAGTCAGCTACACCATCAGGATAGTGTTTATCGACTTCTACCTTAGACATAAACTCTGTAGCTAATCCAAGTGCATCGCCAACAGCTTGACCAAAAAATACACCTTTAATCCTTTCTGAAATATTCATATATAGGTTGTTAATTAGATTTCTATCCCAGGAAACACATTAGACCTAGTTGCATGAGAGAAATGAGGAGCAATACACAAATCTACAGTCGCGATTTTTTCTTTACGAATACCTACAAGTACTAAGCAGACTTTATTCGCAGATTCCCCTTGTGCTAAGATCAATGCAGGCTCATTATTAAACGTTGCCAATTCTGCAAATACTCTTGTACTTGCCCTATTTAGGTTCTCAAACTTTGGTACAATGTACTCTAAAAACTGCTCTTTTGAAGTTAGCGATTCTAATACCCACTGACTACTGTACTTGAAGTCTTCTGATATTATGGATGCATATAGATCACTATCCAATGTGTTGTAAGCTAAGGCAAGTTGATAAAGGAGAGACTCCGTATTACTCATACTTATGAATCTATTATTAACTAGAAA
>CALISO010000024.1 GCA_938041445.1 uncultured Saprospiraceae bacterium | reverse complement strand
TTTTTAAATTACAACACACTTTAAAAATTTAATAATGAAATACCTTAATAGATTACTTACAATTTCAATGCTTGCACTTCTCTTCACCGCATGTGAAAAAGATAATACAGTTATTGATAGCGAAGTATCAACACCTGATCTTACTGAATATACAGAAAGTAATCCATTGATCAACCGAGGCAGTGGTGGAGATGATGGACTTTTGCTAGATTGCATTACTATACTCTTCCCATTTGATTTAATTGCTGATGACGGCAGTATTACCACATTTGCGAGCATAGAAGACTTTGAAACATTTGACCCAGTTACCACTATTTATGTTGATTTTTCTTATCCGCTGACAATTAGTATCGATGAAGTCGAGTCTACAGTTGAGAGTGGAGAAGAGTTGGGAGAACTTTTTGCATCATGCGTGCCTTCTGGCGGATGGGAAGAAGGAGATTTCCCTGCGTATGACATTACTTTCGACAACTCATGCTATGTTCTTAACTATCCTATCCAGTTAATCAATATGGCAGATGAAATCATAACGATTGAATCAGAAGTTGAATTAATTGATGCTCTCACTTTAGATGCCTACTACTTTGTGTTCCCATTTGATATGACTAGAGATGATGGAGTAGTCGTTACGGTAAATAATATGGACGAAATATTTGAAGCATTAATTGATTGTAATGACTTTTATGGTGATGAAGATGTGGAATGGGAGTCTGATTTTGCAATTTTTGGGTGTTATCTATTTACGTTTCCATTTGATGTGTTGACTGATGATGGCGAAATTATTACTGTAAACGACGAATTTGAATTGACCGACTTAATTCTTGTTGGTGTAATAGTGGATTTTTCTTACCCAATATCTTTATTAAATGAAGATGGCGAAATAGTGACTGCTAACAGTACTGAAGAGGTACAAGCCCTTCTAGATGAATGTGAAGGTATGGATAATGGAGGAGGTGGTTTCGAACCTGTTGATAGAGACCTATTCGACCTATGGGTTGGAACTTATTTTGATGCATTTCCAAGTGGTATTCCTTGTTACGAAATTGACTTTCCTATCACGTTTACCAATACTGATGATAATACTGAGCTTACGATTAATAATCAAGAAGAATACGATGCTCAATTTTTAAATGAGTTTCCTAATCTCGGCTCATATTTAGGAGTCTTTCCAATGACTGTAACTTATACATTGAGTGGAGAAGAATTTATCATCAATGCATCAGAAGATATCGAAACTCTTTTGTCAGGCTGTGAATAGCATCAGACAAAGAGACTAGAATCAATGTTGACATCAACACAAATATTATCTTGTCAAAAGAGGGAGCATAATGCCTTGAAGCATTGCTATGAGACTTGTGCTCCCTATCTTTATACAATAGTAAAAAGCTATATCTACGATGAGGAAAATCGGAAGGATGTACTTCAAGAGAGCTTTGCTGCTATCTTCTCATCATTGAACTCTTATGATCATAAGAAAGGACCATTCAAACCTTGGATTGCAAAAGTTACAGTCAATCAATGTATCCAACATCTAAGAAATAACAATAAACTCAATCTCTTTGTCCCACTTAATATTGATTCTCATAAAGAGATTAAAGACTATGATAACCTGTTAGACCAGTTTTCTAGGCAAGATATGCTGCAGCTTCTAAGTAAAATGCCAGAAGGATATAGAACAGTATTTGTCCTCTTTATTATAGATGAATATTCTCATAAAGAAATTGCTGACAAGCTTCACATTAGTATTGGTACTTCAAGATCTCAACTTAGTAGAGCAATGAATTGGTTGAAGAAAAACCTAACCAAGGACTTAACAATGATAAAAAATGGGTAAGAAGAATAACATACACAAGAAATTAAGAGATACTCAAGCTCCATTATCTGATCAGTATTCTTGGGAGAATATGAATAGAGGGATCCTCTCTAAATTAAAAGAGACCGACAACTATGAAGTTGTTGAAAAGAAATCTACACGAAAATTTCTGTATATCTTCTTGTTGAGCTTGTTACCAATAATAGGAATTGGTGGTTACTATCTGGGTTTGAATCAGTATGCTAAGACTATAATAAGCGACTCCTCTAGCAAGCAAAAAGTATCTACTTTAAACACTCATAATCAAAATATTCAAAGCGACGAATTTGCACAAAGCACTAACGACATAGATTTAGAAACAAGTAGCCAAGCAAACAATCAAGCAAGGAATGAAAATACTAGAAACTCATTTCAAGCTACTCAAGCCAATGGTATAGATCTAGTAGTAACAAAGAAGACTAACATACAATTGGCTGCTAATAATGGACAAACAACTCATCAGGCCTCTGCCAATGCAATAGTTAAGAATATAGAGAAACCAGAGATTGTTAGTGAAATCATTAGCCATTTTGTACTTGATAATCCATCTAGTATTAGTATCAATAGTACTGCTGCACAAAGACAAACAATTGAGAGTGAGAATCACATAAAAGTTGTCAATCTAAATCCACTCAATGTCTACTCATCTTTTTTTCCGAAAGCAACATTTAGAATTAATGAAGCGAGATTATTGAATCATTTTAGACCCATTCATATAGATCAACCTGAATCCAATGAGAGACAAGCACTACGTTTACTTCTATCGTTAGGTTCTAATATTTACAGGCATAATTTTTCTGGAGGTGAGTTGGCAAATGCGAGAAATACTGCAGACTCATACATATTAGGCCAGTCTGCTGCTGTTACACTGGACATTCCTATTAATGCTAAGTGGGTGGTCAATACCGGAGTTGGTATTGATCGTTCAGTGACTAGACTTGATTATACTGGAGTGCAGGATACAATGATCACTACTGAAGTGTTGACTCATAATCATAATAATGTTTCTGGTGTTACTAGGACAAGTACCCAGAACCAAGATGTGATAGGAACATTCTTAACTCAAGTTGAGCTTTATAACACTACAACTAGTCTTACTATTCCATTGAGTTTACAACGAAAAATTATGTTATCTAATTACACAATGGGTATTGGTGCTGGCGTAGAGTATAATTATCGATATGCTAAATCAGGGCGATATCTTACAGAACCTTCTGGCTTGTCAACAGACTACCAACTAAGGTCTCACAATGATCAAGATCCTTACCGTAGTCACTTGCTCAATGGTGTACTGTCGGCTCACTTAGATTATACAACAGTTAGTGGATATGGAATAGGTCTGGGAGTAGATGCAACATACAATCTTACTAATGCCATAGATGAAGTGAATATCAACTCCCATCCAATGCGGTTAAGAGGTAGCTTAAGATTGTTTAGAGCTTTTTAGGATAATGTGTTGATGTGCTGAAGATATAGGTGACTCTTTATTTGAGGCCTATCTCAACCTCCTAGCTTTTATCTCAAGATACTTATTTATCACATTGACCGATAACTTCTTTGGTTCGGTAAGGATGGCTTGGATTCCATTTCTGATGAGTTCTTCTTTGATACGTTGCTTTTCTATCATTGCTCTTTCGGCAAAGGTCTTGAGGTAAATATCGGACTTGGTTTCACATTCCATATTACTTGTATGATGCAAGGTTGTATTAGTGAATAAGATCACGACAACAAGGTGTCTTTTGGCCATTAGCCTGAGATAGGGTAACTGACGATTCAGATCATGAGTGGTTTCAAAGTTTGTGTAGAATAACCAAATACTACGTCTTGATAACACGTGTCTGGTGAAGTGCAGGAGTAACTCAAAGTTTGATTCTTTGAACGTTGTTGTTTCATTATACAGCGCTGACGAAATGCGTTCTAGTTGTCCTTTCTTAGCTGTAGCTTTTAGTGTTGTACCTATGTTCTCTGAAAACGAAACTAGACCAGCATAATCATACTTCTTCAAGATGATATTCGAGAGAGACAATATTGAATTAATTGAGTAGTCTAGAAGAGTCATACCATCGAAGGGCATTTTCATTGATCTACCTTTATCCAAAATGCAATAGACCTCTTGCTGTCTAGAGTCTTGGTAGTGATCAACCATCAAGGAATTAGCTCGAGATGTGGCTTTCCAATTGATTGACTTGATATTATCTCCTTGTACATATGGTCTGATATGTTCAAATTCATCATTCTGACCTACGGCTCGGATTTTTCTTATACCTGATAATGACGCAGTCTTTGAAAATACCTCTAATTCATGTTTTTTCATTTGCTTGATACTAGGTATGACTTTGCACATAAATTCTTGTGGGATGGTTATCCTTCTCTGGGTAAGGAAGAGTGGTGCCATCGTGGTATATAAGTGCATTGCCCCAAAATGATATTCTCCTCTGTCATAAGGTCTAATATCAAAGTTGAATTGTTGCTCTTGTCCCGATTTGATTGTAAATAACCCTATTGCTTCTCTCTGTTGAAACTGTGACGGTTGTTCATCATAGAATTCTATCTCAAGACTGTTGGATGAGGCGTTGTTGACTTGGTATATTACCGTATCTCCATCTGATAGTGAAAGTAGCTGTGGGACTTCTCTAGTCGCAGTGATAAAGTGTCTTATTCGGTATAACCTCCATATGTCAACTAATACAAGAAGTAAGAATATAGCAATCAGAAATTTAGCAACTAAGAAGAATGGAGGAAAGGCATAGCCAAGAATAAAGCAAACGATACATCCACCAAACCCAATAAAGAAATTCTTATGTAGGAAGATATTTCTCATTACCTAGGCACTTCCTTGCTTTTGATTATCTCTTTGATTACGCTATGGCTTGTTTGTCCTTCCATCTCAGCGTCTGGTGTGAGGATTAACCTATGATTGAGAATATGTGGTGCAACGAATTGGATATCTTCTGGAATCACAAAATCTCTTCCTTCCATCAAGGCCACAACCTTACTGCATCTCATAAGGGCAAGGGATGCTCTAGGCGATGCACCCAGGTATATTTTGCTATGTTGTCTAGTCTCTGCTACAAGTTCTGCGATATAGGTAATGATATCGTCTTTGATGTAGATGTTTGTGATGACTTCTTTGAGAGCTACGATATCTTCTTTACTAAGTATGGAAGCAATCTGCGATAAGTCTGGAGTGCTGAGATTATTCTTAAACCTGTTTAGGATTTGTATCTCTTCCCGTGTAGAAGGATAATCAAGTTGTATCTTCATTAAGAATCTATCAAGTTGTGCTTCTGGTAGACGGTATGTCCCTTCTTGTTCTATTGGGTTCTGTGTAGCAATGACAATGAATGGTGGTTCTAGATCATATTGAATACCATCATATGAGATTTGCTTTTCTTCCATTACCTCAAATAGTGCAGATTGAGTCTTAGCTGGTGCTCTGTTGATTTCATCAATCAAGACCACATTGGAGAATATCGGTCCTTTCTTAAATTTGAATTTCGCCTTACTCATATTGAAAATAGATGTTCCAATAATATCAGTCGGCATCAGATCTGGTGTAAACTGAATTCTTGAAAAGTCAGCATCAATTGTTGTGGCTACGGTTTTAGCCGCTAGAGTCTTGGCAATCCCAGGCACACCTTCTAGCAGGATGTGTCCATCAGATAGTATTGCGATGATAATGAGTTCTAGCATCTCACTTTGCCCGACGATAACCTTAGCACACTCTTGTAAGACATCATCAATCTTCTTGCGCATAAGCGTATGCTTAGATGCTGGTGCTATTGGCGCTATTGGATCTTGTGGAGTTAGATTTTCTTTAACTGGTTCTATTGACTTTCCATCTTCTGGTTGTAAGTCATTGTTTGGATCTGACATTATTTTCTGTTTTTATCAAATGAATAAATATCCTTATACAGTCTGATGAGCTGATCATCATTGAATGAATAGTGGTCTATTATATTGAGTTGTTTTACGATTGATTGAATTTTTTCAATTGGGTACTTAGACTTCTTCGCTAACTTTTCTGCAAAATCTGGAGCACTTGCATCTAGAAAATAGGCTACTTTGATTTTGTGATAAAAGTTAGACTTCATATGTGCAACTAATCTTTCATTTTGGTCTTGAGCCATATAGAGAGCACTGATAGTCTCTATGTACTCATGCGTGGTATTCTCCTTTGGTTTGATTATTGGAATCTCTTTTTGTTTTCGCTTGGACGCAAATATGACAAAGGTCAATGCTAAGAGCAATGTGAGATAGTATGCATACTTAAGAGGTGGCTGAGATAAGATGTATTGTAGGAGTGATTCCTTATTATTACCTATGTAATTGTTGGCTTTTAACGGTAGATGGACAATGACTTGACGATTGTTGAATACATCAAATGTCTTATTAAAATTAACCCTGTAATCAGTCTTAAGAGCTCCTCCATTTGTGAATAGTTGAGGGATTGAATGAAGATAATATGCATTGCTATCACATGTTACCTCTGTGAATACAGGATATGATGCTCCAGCATTTACCAGTGAAGAATACTCACAGTGATCATATAATGTATCATGTTTGATATACTTTAATCGGGTAGGTGTATGTGGGCCATCTGATGCAGTCCTGCCTGAGTATGGATAGTCTGTGCAGTCATCTACCCATGTCAACGTAAATAGAGAGTCTTTAGAATTGTAATATACGGGATTAGGGCTATTGTATGAACTGATGGTATTCAGGTTCTCTGTGATGAACAGCACTTCATTTCCGAGAGAGATTGACTCTCTTATTTGATTGGTTTCAGTTTCATCAAAGTAGAAATTCTCCCCAATCATAATCAAAATATAATCTTTATAGTTCGCTAGGTAGTTTAGACTATCTTGCTTACCTATCGTTACCTGATCCTCACCATATCTTTCTTTCAACATTGCATCGAACATCCATAGACCATCTTGATCAGATTTTTGAATCGTGTATGAGGATTCTGACTTGATTACAGGCACTTCCTTGACTTCAAAAAATACTACTATTAACAATAGCAGCAGGGCTAGGATTGAGAAAATGATGATTAATGTCCGTTTCATTTGACTCGATTTATAAACGCTAAATAACGTTGGTCATGAGTTCGAAACTGATTGACATCTAAGACCTCTTCAGAATACCACCATCTCTCGAATATTGTAGCTATTTCTCTAAAGTCTGTTTTGATATCCTGCTCTTTGATTTCTCTAAAGTAGTTACGATTTGTTTTTTCTTTTTCCCAAAAGATATGTTCTTTATCCGCCAACAGTTGAAGGCACCTGATGAATCGCATTCTGATGGCTAACCGATAATTTCCAGCAGCAAGGGCTGCATTGTATCCAGAATCTGTATCTACATCGTCTATATCTTCTATATCTGCCTCGTATAGCGCAGTAACATTCTTGTCAATGCTTTTATCACTCTTAATGTTGGAGAGAATCAAGTAGAGTACTAAGCCAATCATCAATATCAATAATGCATAAGCAAACATTTTCATTATGAATGCTCCAAAGAATGAAATTGGTGGTTGCTCTTGAATTTCAGGTAATTCGGTTGGCTCTGGATAGTATTTATCTTTTGGTCTAAGGGCTTTTTTAGTTTTTTTTATCCCTGATTCTTCCAATAGTTCTTCATATCGCTCTACTGTAACATGATGCTCTTGGGCAAATATGTCAATACTCCCATGACAGAAGAATAGCACTAGTATGGCAGCTATTTGAATTCTCATGAGCCCAAATAGTAGCGTTTTTGTTTGTCACCAAAATGCTGCATCCTTTCAATAAGATCATTGCTTTCATTGAGACTAGAAAGTGAACAATAGCGATACGTATATGCAAAGTACATAAAAGGAATAGGGAGGAGAAAGGTAAACATCTTCAGCACATTATTGACATAAATACTATCTGCCAGATTATGGTTAAAGATGTTATGCCAGGAGATAAATTCTAGAAGGAATCTAGACACAGCACTTACCTGAACAAAATACATCAATAGGAAATAAACAGCTAATCCAATTGTAATTGGGAAGAAGCTAAACCAATTCTTGTAACTAAAGACAAATCGATCTTTGAGATATTCAAAAGTCAATTGTTTCTCTTGTGACATTTCTTCGAAAAGGATAAATATATAATGAATTGGAAAGAGCAGGAGTAAAAGCCACAATAGTCTAGCATTTACATAAGGGATAATGGTCGCTATGTAAAAATACCCCAATGTGAATACTATGGAAAGAAGGCTAAGTGGTAATATGTATTTTTTGATTGTAGAGAAGAATGTTATTCTATCCACAGCCTGGTCTTGTGACCATACAATAAGCCAAGTGAACATGAATAGCGTTATCAAAACTAAAATCATAGTAAATGGCCAAAGACTCAAATCCAATCCTAATAAATTGAGGTCACTTGGCACACCTATTGTTGCCATTATCCTGTATTTCAGTATCAAGTATGTTGTCAACCCAATTAAGAGAATCGCTGGAACAAATACTCGAGTCATATAACTCCCAAAGCTTTGTCTCATTAGTCCAAGAGCTGATGCAAATGTTGTCCCGAAGGTTTGATAACTATATTTATTCGTTTCAATATTTTCAAACTCAATTGGATCAATCTTGATCGCATCGTAGTCAAGTAGCCCATTTCTAGCGCAATAGATCGGATAGATTACAAACGTCAAAAGGATAAACGCAGCAGACAACCCAATGATCAGAATTTTGACAATCGTAGGCATTTCAGTCAACCTTGTCACGAATGATTCTAGGAAACCTGCAATCACAAACAGCGGGATGATTGCAAGGATGATTCGTAGAGACCGTTTAGCTGAGAGTAGGAGAGAGCTGTTCCGAGAAAATGTCTTAGGAAACAATAATCCATTACCAAGAATAAACCCTGCGGCACCTGCTAAGATTATTGCAGAGATCTCTATTGTTCCATGTATCCAAATGGTAAGAAAGGAAGTTGCAAATAATCCTTTTTGATAAAAATAATATTGAAATGCACCAACCATAATTCCATTGGATAGCAAGACGAAGATGGTACCAAAACTTCCAAGTAGTCCTAGAACAAAGCAAAGAAAAGACACACGAATATTATTAAGTGTAATTCGCATAAACATATTGCCTTGACTATCTCCTTTGTACACCGCCATCGGGTCTCCATCATTGATGTTGTCTTGCGTCATACTGACGTAATCATCACCTAGTACAATATTCGCAAAATTGTCAACATTTGCACTTGATACAACACCTATAACAACTGCTACTGCAAATACGATAAACGATGTCATAAATGCCTTCCTTGACCTATAGATTTCTGTAGGTAGTGTCTTTCGATAGAAATCTACAATACTATTGATGCTAAATTTATCTCGCTTCTTTACGAGCTTGTTTAGGACTTGTTGAGTGAGATTGTTAAGGTAGATACGGATTGAGCGATTTGGAAAGTAAGTTCTTGCATACGCCAAGTCGCCGGATACTTTCTCAAATAGATGTAAAAGTTCATCAGCATTGGTATTCCCCGCTCTCAACAAGGATTCTAGCTTTTTCCAATCGTCTTCATTTTTCTCTATGAAAGTGGTTTCTTTCAACTCTGTATTTCGGTTTCTTTGCTGTAAGATATGTAGAAATGTTGCTATTCAATGTTCGATTTGGCTATATTTATATTCGATGGATAAATTAGAGATAACCACTTCCCATAATATTGTTGTTTCAGTCGAATTGGCTAATGTAGCTCAGCGCATACTTGCTACAATTATCGATGGATTTATCTTGATGATTTATGCCTCATTTGCTGGTTTGATCACATTGGGTTCACAAGTTGGACAGATGTTGTTAGTTGTACCAGTGTTAATGTGTTATCACTTGATAATGGAGTATTTTTTTGACGGACAGTCATTAGGTAAGATGCTTTTAAAGTTACGTGTCATCTCGTTGAGAGGGGATAGACCAGAATTGTTGGACTTAGTAATGAGATGGATGTTTAGATTGATTGATATCACAGCTAGTGTTGGCATCTTGGCTATTATTTTCGCAACATCATCAAAAAAGAAGCAACGCCTTGGAGATATTCTTGCCAACACAGCTGTTGTGAGAATTCAAAATGACTCACATGTTGCTCTTGAGTCTATCAAGGAACTCTCTGATGACAGTTATACTATCAGTTATCCTCTCGTTACCATGTATAATGATAAGGATATGCTATTAGTGAAGGAAGCAATAGGTAGATATCAAAAAAAGCCTACTGCAAATAACAGTAAGCTTTTATCAGATTTATCTAGTAAGATTCACCGAGATTTTAAATTGAAAGGTCAAGTATCAAATAAGTTAGGTTTCCTCAGAAAAGTACTTAATGACTACATTATGCTTACTCGGTAGTAGTTCTAGTTCATATAACTAAGTGATCAGCTGCTTCAGCTCCGGCTCCAATGCCTTTTGGATTTGGCCCCCATTTATTACTTCCAGGCTGACTATCAGTAAATGCTAAAATAAGACTGTAGATAGGTATTAATAGATACCAGCCACTCTTGCCTACATCATGCATTCTACGAACTCCACTAGCTAGTGTAGGTATCAATACAGCAAATAGGAAAACATAAGCGATAATCATAGGAATTGCTCCCATTACTCCAATAGTTTCTCCACCCCCGACTAACAAAGCAGTCCCTAACATCGCTAGTAAAAAATAAATTGCCATATTTATTAATTGAAACCACCAATATTCACTTCGACGTGCTCTCCCAGTGAAGGTTGCGAATTTTTTCCAGTTAGCTAAATAATATTGCATCATAAGTAATAAGTTTTGTTGATTGTTTGATTGTTAATAATACAACTTCTAATTCACTTATCAAAACTTGATTCGCTAACCTGAGGGAATTCTAGCTGTTACGTCTTGACCCTAAAAGCGAGAAAGTTAACCCTGTATTTTAGCCATATCTCTCATCTACAGCAAACAATTCTGGAAACTTAGCCTTGCTGTCTTTGAAGTATTTTGTCAAAGTTGTCATCGCCTCATCCAAAGTTTCTGAAGGTAGTATCACTGGACCAAATTCAGCAGTCTTATCTGCATAGTTACCTTTGATCGTAACGATGGGGACATTTGCCTTCTGAGCGATATAATAGAATCCAGTCTTCCACTTAGTTCTGAGTTTTCTAGATCCTTCAGGTGTGACAACTAGAGCACATTTGTCAAGGGCCTGTATTGCCTCTGCTAGCACATCAACATGAGATACTTTACTTTCGTGAGATCTATCTATACCAATCCCTCCAAATCGCTTGATTACAATGCCAAATGGCCATCTAGTCCAAAATTCTTTGATTGCTACTCTGACCGGCATCCCAAGTCCCAGTAGACACGTAACACCTAATATGTAATCCCAATTGCTCGTGTGAGGAACATAGATTACTATACACTTATGGAATTCTGGAGGAGGTGTGTTGATAAGTTTATAGCCAAGTATATGAAAAAACCTAGTATAAATATTCTTGGTTGGAAAATGCATTTAGAATCGGTAGTTAACTGAGGCTAAGGTCACAGAATAAGGGTCTTTGATGCCAATGACCTCAAGAGTTAAGTCTTCATTCATATCAAACTCTAGTAAGTGTCTATCAACAAATGCTTCCACCACAGTCACAATATGGACAATACCTACTGCGAACCAAGAGTAGTCACGATACTGCCTGAGTCTATCACGGTTGGTTTGCATTGTCGATATGTTAGTGACCCCACCGACATTATTTATTTCACCTGCAAGAAAGCGTATATAGGCGTCCGAGTAGTTGTTATATTGTCTATTCCAATAGATAGCAATAGAAATAGCCGTCGCATCAGCACCAATAGCCAAAGGTACTTTCCACCATCTACGATTATAAATTTGTCCTCCTCCAGGGACGATAAGTGAGTATAAGGCAGCTTTTCCAGGTTCACCTTTGAACAAACTAAAAAAGCCAACAATACTGTCTTCTTTGACAGATTCATTCAATAGTTCTTCGTCGATGGTTAATGTAGAGTCTTGCACTACTATAGATTCTGCAGGTATATTCTCCTTTACTTTATTGGGATTATCATCTATATCAACTGCGGGTATTGTATCTACTATTCCAGTAGATAGAGAATCTTCTATTTGTCCACATAGCTGGATGCTGATGCATACACTAATCAATATGTAAAGAAGTTTATTCAAAGTAATCGATGATATCTTCTAGTTCTTTATTGTTCTTGAAGTTGATAACGATTTTTCCTGAACCATCGGTATTTCGATTGATCTTTACTTTACTTCCAAGCGAATCCATTATAACCTTTCTAAATGACTCGACCATACGTTTTTCATGATTATCTTCTAGTCGATCTGTATCAGATGAAGGCGATGAGGGAGGAGTATCTTGATGTCTCATAGACTTTACAAGGACTTCTGTAGCACGTACAGATAATGAATCAGCGATGATCTGCTTAGAGACTAGTGATATCTGGTCTGCATTCTCAAGACTGAGAATTGCTCTAGCATGCCCCATACTGAGTTTTCCATCCTTAAGCGCTTTTTGGATCTCAGCGGGTAACTTCAGTAGTCGGATATAGTTACTGACAGTACTCCGCTTTTTACCGACCCTGTCAGCAAGTTCTTCGTGATTGATTTCACATTCATCCACCAGTCTTTGATAAGTGATCGCTATTTCTAATGCATTGAGATCAGCTCTTTGGATATTTTCGACTAGTGCCATTTCTAGCACAGTGTTGTCATCAGCCTCTCGTATGTAAGCAGGTATTTCTTTGAGATTCGCTAGCTTACTTGCACGATATCTTCGTTCTCCACTGATGATCTGGAATGCTGTATCGCTTAACTTTCTTACCGTAATCGGCTGGATTAATCCATAAGTCTTCAAGGATGCGACAAGCTCTAGTAATTTTTCTTCTTCAAATTCTGTCCTTGGTTGGAATGGGTTCGCTTCTATGTTTTCGATAGGAATCATCGCAACTCCACTCACCTGTGATACGGATTGCTTAGTTGCTTGTGACTTTGGTTTAGCATTGGAGTTAGCTAAGAGAGCCTTGAGTCCTGATCCTAATTTATCTTTTGTATTCTTTGCCATAGTTTTATCGGTTATTGGGCGGTAATGATAATCTTGCTCTAGTTCTGCTTGGAAATGAACTCAGTAGCAAGGTTGATGAAGTCTCGAGCTCCAGTACTCTTCACATCGTAATGTATTACTGATTGGCCAGCGATAGGAGATTCAGCAATTTTGATATTCCGATTGATTTTAGTCTCATAGACATCATACTCAGAGCTCTCCTTGATCTGATCGACAACCATTCTTGACATCACTAATCGCTTATCAAACATTGACAATAGTATACCTTCTACAGTCAATTCTGGATTGAGACTTGTCTTGATGATATCAATCGTTTCTGTAAGTTTCCCTAAACCTTGTAGGGCAAATACCTCTGCTTGTATAGGAATAAGAACTGAATCTGCAGCCGTTAATGCATTGACAGTAATGATTCCTAGACTCGGCTGGCAATCCATTATAATGAAATCGTATTCTGACTTGATGCTGTCTATGGCATTCTTCAAGATAAATTCTCTTTCTTCAAGATCTACAAGTTCTATTTCTGCGCCGACAAGGTTGATATCAGCTGGCGCAACATCTAGATTGGCATCATCTGTTCCTGCTATGATGTCTTGGATTGTTTTTTGACTTGTGATCACATCATAGATTGTACCACCCTCAAGGCCTACACCTAGTCCAGTAGAGGCATTTCCCTGAGGATCTACATCAACCAGCAAGACTTTATATTCTAAGATTGCTAGTGCTGATGCAAAGTTTATCGCAGTCGTTGTCTTTCCTACACCACCTTTCTGATTCGCTATTGCGATTATTTTTCCCATAGTTATGATCGTTTAGACCGTAATATTTGCTCCATTAGCTAATAAGATTAACTCATATCCACCTTCCTTGAAATATTGAATCGCTTCATCATTATCAATCTTGATAGGAGGGAAAGTGTCATAGTGACATCCCAGGACTTTCTTGCAATCAACAAACTCAGCTGCTAGTCTTGCATCTTTATATCCCATTGTAAATGTATTGCCTATTGGCAAAATAGCAAGATCTAACTTAGGAGAAGTCATCGGAATTAACTTCATATCCCAAGTCAAAGCCGTATCTCCAGCAAGATAAATAGTCTTGTTACTGGCTGAAATGACAAATCCAACTGGATTACCACCGTAAGACCCATCTGGAAATGAACTAGAATGTACGGCATTGACTGCCTTGATGTTGATATTGTCAATTGTAATATCGCCCCCGTGATTAAGTGGCAATCCTTCATGCCCTTTGTCTATAAAAAAGGAAGTTACTTCATAGTTCGCAATCACTTTACAACCATGACTCTTGAGGATTTCTTCCGCATTCAAGATGTGATCTTGGTGAGCATGTGTCAAGATTAGGTAGTCTATTGATAGAGGAAGGTCTGGTAGTCCTTCTGGGAAAAATGGATCAACCATGATTACCTTATCATTGACTTCTATGATGTGGGCATTATGTCCAAGATATGTGAGTTTCATCCTGTGGTCTGTATTTTATGCAAATGTAGGGATATTGGTCTCCATTTGATAAGATTCCTTACTCCGATTCAACCAATCCTAAGAATCATTGTTTTTCTTTGTGAAATCAAACATCAAACATGGCCAATCTTACTATCATAAGCTGTACGAATAGACCCTCGAGTCGATCGTTAGCTATTGCAAATATCTATGGAGAATTAGCTGAAGAATCTTGGTCTAATGTCACTGTACATTCTCTAGAGAAATTGAACGGTATGACAATAGATTCAACAATGTACGGTGCTGAGCATCAACATGATAAAATTAGGCTGTTTCAAGATGAAGTTATCTTGCCTAACAATCATTTTCTCTTTGTATTGCCGGAGTACAATGGAACATTTCCAGGTATACTAAAGTTTCTTATAGATGCAGTATCGATAAGGGATAAGGAGAAGTCCTTCAAAGGAAAGAATGTGGCAATGATAGGAGTAGCATCTGGTAGAAGTGGTAACCTAAGAGGAATGGATCATCTAACTAATGCTCTCAATTACCTTGGAATGAGCACCTTCCAAAATAAAATTCCTGTCTCTCAAATCCACAAAGTGCTTAGTGCTGACGGTACTCTTGATCAAGCAACCATTGAATTATTCAAATCACATTCAGAAGAATATCTAGATTATTGTAGCTAGATTATTGGTAGTTTTGTGCTCACACAAATATAACATTCAAATGAAAAGATATTTATTACCTGCACTTCTGATGGTCCTTCTTTGCTTCGCATGCAAGCCATCAGCAGAAAAAGGAAAGAATCCTAAACCAACTAAAGTTGAGAATCCAACTTCTCAATCTGATATTGAGGAAAATGCAATTGTAGAATATATCAATGCTAACAATCTAGATTGTAGCAGGATGACCAATGGAGTCTATGTTTGCAGTCTAGTAGAGGGTAGTGGTGCTCCTATTAAGCCAGGAGGTCCAGTCAGTGCTCACTACAAAGGTTACACATTAGATGGTAAAGAATTTGACTCTAGTTATAAAAGAAACAAGCCTCTTTCATTCAATGTTGGTCAGATGATTTCTGGTTGGAATGAATGGTTAGTTACTGTCAAAGAAGGAACTAAAGCGACATTGCTCATTCCATCAGCGAAGGCATATGGCTCAAGAGCTAAAGGTCCCATCGCTGCTAATTCTACGTTAGCATTTGACGTAGAAGTATTAAACCCTACAAAGTAGGCTAAGGATTAGGCAGCTTAGGCCTGAAGGTCATAGCCTGTATAAGACAAACAAAAAAAGCCGTCGATTAATCGACGGCTTTTTTAATGTATATCTGTACGTAATACTAGATAAAACTTTTAATCTTCTCTTCTAGACTAGCTTTTGTGGCTACGCCAACATGCTTGTCTACAACTTCTCCATCTTTAATGAATAGTATCGTAGGAATACTTCTCACTCCATATTTCATCGAGACTTCGGGATTGTGATCAACGTTGACCTTTCCGATTAATGCCTGACCATCATAGTCCGCACTAAGCTCATCAATAATCGGTGTTACTAACCTACAAGGTCCACACCATTCTGCCCAAAAATCAACAACTTTCAATCCTGAGCTGTCAATTGCAGACTCTTGGAAATTCGTGTCAGTGAATTCAAATGCCATAATAATTCTTAATTTTATAAAACAAAGATGTAATTTATTTTACACCAATAACTCAATAACGCCATCAATATTGTCAAAGTTCACAAGAGTCCCAATTCATATGTCTAATATTCGCATTAGTCGATATGTGACATTTGCATTAGGAGGTGTGTATTTATGGTTTTTGCTGTGGTCGAGGCTTGGCCAAGCAAGTTTTGATGTGTTTTATCATCAGTATTGGTACCCATTTTGTTCAAGTATCGGATCCGCTATCTTAGGTGTACTTCCATTTCCAAGTCTTTATTTGATTGGAGTAGGGTTACTGTTGTGGTTGTTTTATGGAATTTACTCCTTAGTTCGTGGACGGTGGCTGTCAGGCTTAGAGACAGTATTGTGCAGCCTTTTATTCACATTTTGTTCATTCTATGTGTTTTGGGGATTTAATTATCGCTTACCATCCTTTGTGGATCGCATTTCTCTTGAGGTTGAGCAACCTACCAACGAATGGATAATATCTCATCTAGAGAGTCAAGCTCAAAAGATGGCTCAACTGCGTCAAGAATTTGTCATACCTGATGAGATTGATCATCAACAACTCCAATTAGAGTTGCAGTCAAGCTTAAATGACTTTATCGGAATATTGAATAGTCAATATAAACTTGGGGACTATAGCTATCGACCAAGGACAGGAATGAAAGTCCAAGACTTACCAAAAGGATTCTTGCTTAGACTGGAGACATCAGGAGTATACTTGTCACAGACGTTTCAAGGTCACATTGATTCTGGTCTTTCTCATGTACAAATACCATTCACAACGGCTCATGAGATGTTACATGGATATGGGATCACAGAAGAGTCCGATTGTAATCTGATTGCGTATCTTGCTTGTCGCCAAAGTCCTAATCCTTGGGTTGCTTATTCAGCTGAGATGGCATTTTTTAGATATTTAGCTTTTGATCAAATTGCAACTGATAGAGAAGTATATTTCACGTTCAGATCAGAGCTGCCACAAGAAATCATCGATGATTTGGATGATATTAATGAGAAACTGAGAGACTATACACCACTTTTTGGTCCAATAAAAGATAAGATCTACGGAGCCTACTTAAAGTCTAATGGCATCTCAGAAGGTATGGCTAACTATAGTTTTTTTGTGAAAGTGCTGTATACGTTAGAGAACAATGAAAATGATCTAGACTAATTATTTAGGTGGCAACAGGCGTATTTCCAGTCTCTATGATTAGTATTAATTAACAGCCTCTAGAGCTAATCTCACACTGCCATACTTAAGTAAGGCAGCCTTTGCAGCAGCATAATCAAGATTAGAAGAGTTCTGTAACATCTTGACACCTCTATCGATTAGCTTATCATTAGATAATTGCATATCTACCATCCGATTGCCTTTAACTCTACCCATTTTGATCATAACAGATGTTGTCAACATATTGAGGACGAGTTTTTGTGCAGTGCCAGCCTTCATTCTAGTACTTCCTGTAACGAATTCAGGTCCTGTCACAACTTCAATTGGATAATTACTTACTGATGCTATTGGACTTGAAGGATTGCAGACAATGCAGCCAGTCTTGATCTTATGAGTCTGGCAAGTCTTAAGCCCATTGACCACATAAGGGGTGCTGCCACTTGCTGCGATTCCAACTACAATATCAGCTTTGCTAATATGATTTGCTTGTAGATCTTGCCAAGCTAGATCTGGATTGTCCTCAGCAAACTCTTGTGCTTTACGGATTGCCTTGTCTCCTCCAGCGATGAGCCCAACTACTAAGTGATGACTGACTCCAAATGTTGGTGGACATTCAGATGCATCAAGGATACCTAGCCTTCCGCTTGTACCAGCACCTATATAAAAGAGTCTTCCTCCATCCGAGAGAGCTTGGTAAATAGCTTCCGCAAGGGCAGAGATAGATTCTAGTTGAGCCTTGACAATCTCGGCTACAGTCAGGTCTTCTTGATTAATTAGTGTTACAAGTTCCTTGATTGATTTCTGCTCAAGATTGTTATGATTGGATTCTTGTTCTGTTACTTTCATTTATTTGTCCATTTTCTCGAGATTCTAATAAATCTAAAGAATGATTATGAAGAATAATTATTGCGAGATTTAGAGATTACCCAAAGTCCTACAAAAGTTAATAATCCATTTACCAAGAGTATCAAGAATCCAAAGGTGAATCCATTAAACCACTCTTCTGAATATAGATTGAGTATGTATGATAGGACAGGAGATAATAAACAGATAATCCATACCCAACGATCCGCTACAGTCCGCTTGGTTAATATCCCAAATGCATACAGTCCTAACATAGGCCCATAGGTATATCCAGCAGCTTTAAATAAGGCATTAATTGCTGATGAATCTAATAAGGTGTTGAAAACGATAATCAGTATTGCCAGTACTATAGAAAAACCTAAATGTATAAGTTTGCGCTGTCGAGATTTAGTAACTTCATCAAGAGAGGACTTTTCAGATTCTAAGATATCTACACTGAAAGACGTTGTTAATGCAGTTAAGGCAGAATCTGCACTCGAATATGCCGCAGCAATCAAACCAAGGATAAAACAAATCGTAATTATTGGTGGAAAGTGTTCAAACGATAGTAAGCCAAATAGTTGGTCAGTTTTCTCTGGAATGCTAACTCCATTTTTCTGAGCATAGATATAGAGTAATGCTCCTAAAGCTAAGAATAGTGCATTTACAACTACTAGGATGACACTAAATAGAGTAACATTCCATTGAGCCTCTTTTAGCGATTTACAGCTTAGATTCTTCTGCATCATATCCTGATCAAGACCAGTCATCACCAAGGCAATCAATGCTCCACTGATGAATTGTTTAAAGAAGTTATTTGGGTCAGACCATCCATTTTCAAAGAAGAATAGCTGACTATAGCCTTCTCGAGAGATGAGAGAAGGTATACTGCTGATAGTTTCTCCCAGAGAATTACTGATGAATATCACAGTTGCGATGACCGCGATCAACATAAACAATGTTTGCAAGGTATCAGTCCATATAATCGTCTTCAATCCACCAGCATATGTGTAGGAATATATCAAACCAAGCGCAAATATTACTGTCAAGCCAAATGAAATGCCAAGCGGTTGCATGACGAAACTATGTAAGACAATAGCAACAAGGTACAGTCTGAAACTAGCTCCGATGATTCTAGAGAGTAAGAAATAACTAGCACCAACCTTATAACTGACCGTTCCAAATCGCTCCTCCAGATATTGGTAAATAGTAATGGAGTTCATCTTATAGTAGATCGGCATAAGCACTGTTGCGATGATAATATAGCCAACTAGATAGCCAAATACCATCTGCATATAAGCAAATTGCATATTGAGACCTCCGGCACCTACCGCACCGGGTATGGAGATGAATGTGACTCCAGAGAGTGAAGCGCCGATCATCCCAAATGCAACTATGTACCATGGTGACTTACGTCCTGCAATATAGAAATCTGTCGCAGATTGCGTCTTACTTGTAATCTTACTGATACCTAGCAGGACTACAAAGTATAGAGTAATGATAACTAGGATAAATGTAGGTGTGATGACCATAGATGCTTACTGAATTCCACACAAAATAGCTATCTTTTATCTATAGTTGGTGTCTTCTACATTCTTTGCGTATCGTCAAATTACCCTTACCTTTGTGGGAATTCAAACCTCTATGCAAGCAACAGATCCTTACGTAACATCGACCATTCAAGATTCGGTAGCCACTATTGAATTTTTTCATCCAAGTCATAATTCATTGCCTAGCAATGTCTTACAGAAGATTGTACAGGCAATTGACTATGCTGATGCAAATGCTGAAGTCTCGGTGATTGTGTTGAAGTCAGGTGGAGATCGGACATTTTGTGCTGGAGCAAGTTTTGATGAAATGCTTGATATTTCTGACTTTGAAGCTGGAAAAGCTTTTTTTATGGGATTCGCTAATGTCATTAATGCTTGTAGACGCTGCACTAAGTTGATTATCGGTAGAGTGCAAGGTAAAGCTGTGGGAGGTGGAGTAGGATTAGCTTCTGCTGTAGACTATTGTATTGCATCTAAGTACGCTAGTGTCAAGTTAAGTGAGCTTGCCGTAGGTATTGGACCATTTGTCGTTGGTCCTGCTGTAGAACGTAAGATGGGATTGAGTGCAATGTCGCATTTGGCTATTAATGCTACTGAGTTTCAGACTGCAAAGTGGGCTAAAGACTATGGGCTGTTCAATGAAGTGTTTGATACAGTCGAGCAAGTAGATGACTACATTAATCACTTATGTAAAATACTGGTCAAGCAAAGTGATGCCGCTAAGACAGAATTGAAGAAGATACTATGGAAAGGAACAGAACAATGGGATCTATTGCTTTCAGATAGAGCTGAGATAAGTGGTCGTCTAATCTTGTCAGATGATGCAAAACAAGCAATGCAGTCGTTTAAATCAAAGGCATAACATATTAATAAATTTTATCATATAATCAAATTACTATAATGAAACAATCAATTCTAATCTTAGTACTTGTTGTATCTACAATGTCAATTGGACTTTCGCAAGTAAAAACTCCTCAGCCTAGCCCAAGTGTAAAAATTGAGCAAGCATTTGGTCTTTCCACAGTTACTCTTGAGTATTCAAGACCTAGCGTGAAAGAAAGAACTGTATTTGGAGATCTAGTTCCATATGACAAAATGTGGAGAACGGGTGCTAATAAAAATACTATGGTGACATTTTCTGACGCCGTATCTATCAATGGTACAGAGATAGAAGCTGGAACATATGCATTGTTTATGAAACCAAGTATGAATATGTGGGATGTCTACTTCTACACAGACACTGAAAACTGGGGAACTCCAGAAGAATGGGACGAAAGCAAAGTAGCTGCTAAAACTTCTGTAAAACCAAGTGCACTGTCTTCAAGCGTAGAAACTATGCACATTGGCCTGGAGAATATGACTATTTCTTCTGCCGATTTAGTATTAGACTGGGACAAGACTAGTGTCAGTATACCGCTCACTACAAGCACAGATGAGATGGTGCTATCTACAATCGAAAAGACGATGGAAGGACCTAGCGCAGGAGACTACTATAACGCTGCAAGGTATTATAGAGAGAATGACAAAGACCTTACTCAAGCACTTTCATGGATGAATACTGCTATCCAAAAGAGAGGTGAGACTTTCTGGAATGTTAGACAATTAGCCCTATTGCAAGCTGATATGGGTGACTACAAGTCTGCGATTACAACTGCTAAGAAGTCGCTAGAATTATCAAAAGCTGCTGAATATGACTCTTACATTAAAGCGAATGAAGAGTCAATCGCAGAATGGAAAAAGATGAAGTAGTTTATACTTTGTTAGATATATTCAGAAGGGTAGACTACACTAGTAGTTTACCCTTTCTCATTTTGGAAGCATTGCAAGTACATCTTGTTTCATTGTCAAAGCACTGCCTTGATATGTAAGCAATTCACCCTTGTATTGATTAGAGAACCATGTAACTTGACGCTTGGCATATCTTCTAGTTTGCTTTTGTATCTCTTTGATAGCTTCTTCTTCAGTGATATTTCCGTCTAGATATTTAAAAATCTCCTTGTATCCCACTGTATCCATTGCTCTCAACTTTCGGTGTGGTAGTAGTGATCTGACCTCATGTATCCAACCATCTGCAATCATCAGATGTGTTCTTTCATTGATTCTTTGATATAGGGCTTCTCGGTCAGTATTTAGCCACAGCTGGATGATATTGTAGTTGTGTCGCTTTTCTACTCGCTTTTCCAACCAATAGCTATATGGCTGTTCGGAACTATAATAGACTTCAAGTGCTCTAGTAAGTCGTCTAACATTTCCAAGGTCTACGGATTCGTAGTAAGGAAGGTCTACTTCCTTGAGTTTTTCTTGCAGTAGTCTTAGGTTATCACCTGATGATAGCTCTTTGACAATGTCTCTTGCTTCTGCTGTGATGTCAGGAAACTTATCTAGTCCATTGAGAAATGCTTGTATGTATAGACCAGTACCTCCACACATAATCGCATAATCAGATTCGCTAAAAATGTCTAATAACGCGGCATCAACATCTGCTTCATACTTGCCAGCGCTATAGATTTCTTGTATCGATGCAATGTCAATACAATAGTGTCTGACTGTATTAAGATCTATTTTTGAAGGCTTTGCTGTGCCGATAGACATCTCTTTATAAACTTGCCTACTGTCAGCAGAGATGATTGGACAACCTAACTCAGTCGCCAGCGCCATACTGAGGCTTGACTTACCAACTGCCGTTGGGCCTCCAATGATGACCAATGTCTTATCCATGCGTTATCCGTACGATTAACAAAGATTAAATGTAGATGTTATTTCTTAGTTATTATCTTTCAGATAAAAGAGAATTATGCTCAAGCAATTAATGCCTTACGTCACGTTATTGTCACTCCTAGTGATTACTACCAATTGCAAACAATCAACCAATGGAAATCATCAAGATGGATTAGATGAAGTCAAACAGCCATACGCTTTGGTTATACACGGAGGTGCTGGTACGATTCGTAGAGGTGAAGTATCAGAAGAAAAAGAAGCTAAATACACGGATATGCTTGCTACTGTACTTAAAAATGGAGAATCAATACTCAAGAATGGTGGAAGTAGTGAGGAAGCAGTTGTAGCAGTTATCGCAATGATGGAGGACTCTCCATTGTTCAATGCCGGTCGTGGCGCGGTGTTCACTCATGATGGCTACAATAGTTTGGATGCATCTATTATGAATGGAGATGATCTGAATGCCGGCTCTGTAGCAGGAGTTAGTAAGATTAAGAATCCGATCAAAGCTGCTCTAGCGGTTAAGGATAAGTCAGACCATGTATTACTATCTGGTGCTGGTGCTGATGAATTTTCAATCCGGCTTTCTTTAGAGGTGGTAGATAGCGCATACTTTTTCACACAAGATAGATGGGATCGACTTCAACATATTCTTAGTGAAGAGAAAGAAACAGGAAGTATAAACATAGTTAATCCTGATGATAAATATGGCACTGTAGGAGCTGTAGCCTTAGATAGAAATGGAAATATCACTGCTGGAACATCTACAGGCGGTATGACCAATAAGCGTTATGATAGAATTGGAGATTCACCAATCATTGGTGCTGGTACTTACGCTGATAATCGAACTTGTGGTGTCTCTTGTACTGGACACGGAGAGTTTTTTATACGCTATCACGTTGCATCCGATGTTACTAAGCGGATGCAATATCTAGGAGAATCGGTAGAGATTGCCGCATCAACGATTATAGAAAACTTAGAGGAAGTAGGAGGTGCAGGTGGATTGATAGCACTAGATAAGAATGGTAGGGTAGCAATGCCATTTAACACCAGTGGAATGTATCGTGGCTATGTCAATGCGGATACTTTGGTCACAGCAATCTTCGGAGAGGAATAAAAAAATGGGCTTCCAAATTGATTGAAAGCCCATTGTATTTTATAACAAATCTTTGTTGACTAGTAAGTCCATAAGTCATGCTCAAGATTGAACAATTCCATTTTGATCTTATTAGACTCCATCAATCTATCTATACCTGCTTGATCATATCCGTCATACATATCTTTGATACGCATATCAAGAGTATTTGAACGCTTAGTAATGTAACTAGCAAAGAACCTGCTTTCAAATAAGTCATACCAAGTCATCGGCGCCATATCATTATCTTCAGTATAGACTTGATACTTAGCTAAGTATTGTCTTGCCTCAGGATAGTACATCCAGAATAAAGGCAACGAGTACTTAAGCTCACCTGTATCGTAGTCTATCTCATCTTTGATAGGCGAGATTCCTAGTATTCTTACATCCATTCTAGATGTTTCTTCATCGAAATACCAGATTTCTTTAACTCTGTATTCTTTGATATCCTCCCAGTTGATCTGATTTTCTACGATTTGGATTGTCTCCTCGTACGTTTCATAATCAAATGTCGACACTGTATCTATACTGTTAAGAGTACCGTTGATTTCATCCATTGTCATTGGTTCTTTAAAGAACTCATCTCTGAATAATGCGATGTCACCATTCTCAGCAATCTCTTGTATTACAGTAAAGAAAGGCTTTATTGGATACTTGAAGGGAAGATTCATCTTCTCTCTTGTATCAATCACTCTCCAAATTCTTTTCTTCCAAGCGATGTCAGCCTCTCTGACTGGCTCATATTCTAGAACCATACTCTCTTCTATTAATGTAGTAGGAGTGACGTCGTCAATATAGTAGTCAGACATTAAGCCATCTGCTTCAGTTAAAATTCTGTCATCTTGAGCTGATAATGTCAATGTTGACATCAGAGCTATGATTGTGAATAAGAATAATTTAAGTTTCATGATATAAGTGTTTTTAAAAGTAACCAATTAGGGGATTTTCCGAATATCCTATCTAACGTTGAATACCATACCACCAAGATCTCTTGCTGCATTGTCACCTGGACACTTACACTTGATGTTTTCAAAGAAATATTTATCTCCTGGTACTGCTTTCTTAACTAATGCTTGAGTGCCACCGTTGTACTTTCCTCCTGGATTTTCTGATACTTGTGGATCTTGTCTTTTAGGAACTCTTACCACTCTATATCCAGAAATTGAACATTTAGCATCAAAGTCAAAGTTCTCAAGTACAGGGAATACACCCGGTTGAATCTTGAATTCTCCACTTCCCATAGATCCACCTCTGTTTTTACCCAACTTCGGTACTGGATCAGGAATTCTTTTTACTCTAAAGTCAGCAGACTTAGTAAATCCATCGGCACTTGCAGTTACGACTGCCTTACCAGGAGAAGATACTCTTGCATTCCAAGCGCCACCAGATCTTGAGATTTGACCTCCTGTCATGTTGACGTTAATGTTATTACTATTTACACCTGCGATTGCAACTTCTACAGGGTTATCAACACCGATATAGAATACATTCATCTTAGATGCAGCAATTGTTCCTGATCTTTCTCCAACCTCGTAAGAGAAATCATTACTGTAGGTATCAGTTTTACCCGTTACTGGATTGTAGATACTTGCAGAAGCTTTCAATGTTTTCTTACCAAGTGAAGAAGCAGTTTCTGTAAAGATTGCTTTTCCGTCTTTATCCGTAGGTAAGTTTTGACCATTCACTTTGATATTAATCTTAGTGTTAGAGTCTCCACCTGCGAATGCAGTAAGGAATACTTCAGTTTTGTACTTTTCCCCTTTAATAACGTAACTCTTTTCAGGAGCTGACACTACTGTAAACTTGTCAAGTACAACCTCTTTACTTGTACCTACCTTACCTGATAGATATCCTAGTGCAGAAGCTTCAGTGGACTTCACATCATTCTGATACTTAGTAAATAGTGGGAGTACTGCTTGCACTGGCATGTGGTCAAAGTTGAAGTGAGACCAACTAGCCTTACCTTTCTTCTGCCATGCTTCATCATCGACATCAACGGCAATTTCTTTCATGAAATTTGCTTTGTCATCTTCATCGATGAATTCCATAATAGCAGACTTGTATTCTAGTAATTTAGCCTTGATTTCTTCACCTTGACCTGTTACAGAACCATCAGCTTGTGGTTCTCCTACAAGGATTCGGGTAGTGACATCAAAGTTCTTCTTACCAACTAATTCTCCCGTATCTGGACCTTCTTGGATATATCCACCAGAAGAATCAATAAGTGCAGTTTTAACATTTCCTAAGTATTCACTTAGACCTGCTGATAACTCTCTAATTGGCTCAACTCTGTCTGCATATTTACGTAGAGAAGCTTTAGCTTTTGCACCTTCAGCAATTAAATCGGGCATTTGGCCATTTGCTTGATCTAATGCAACATTAGATTTTACAAGTCCTTTATCTACGAGTTTAAATGCATTGAATACCTCAGCGGAAACATTCAAAGCGAGTAGTGCTGTAAGTACGAGGTACATGATGTTAATCATCAGCTGCCTCGGTTCCTTAGGTATTGACATATTCTATTATTTTAATGGTTATTAATAATTAACTGAATATATCAATTAGTTTCCTTTGAATGCAGTCAATACGTTTCCGTAAACACCGTTCAATGAAGAAATATTTCTGTTCAATGAGCTAAGTTGCTCTTGGTACAATTTAGTGTCATCTACAGTATTGTTGAGTGAAGCCATAGCCTCGTTCATCTTAGTGTAGAAGTTACCCATTGTCTTAATTTGGTCACCAGTCTGGCTGAAATCAACTTCTTGAAGTGCTTTCAATGATCCTAGACTCTTAGACATCCCTTGAAGTTCTGTCAACATACCGTTCATAGTCTCCTGAGCAGCTTGTGGATCTGGAGCAGATAGTGCAGCATCACCACCTGGAGTAAGTGCAGCTACATTACCGTTGTAATTGTCTAGTCCTGGGTATAGTTTCTCCCAATAGTAATCTTTGTCTGGTCCAATGATTCCTAAAAATAAGAACAGGATTGCCTCTGTAATAAGACCCACTGAAAGTAAATCAACTTTCATATCACCGATACTAGGCATTGGCCAAGATTGGATTTTATAAAGTGCACCAAGCATTACTAGGGCTGCACCCACACCAATAATAAAGTTCTTTAGGTATTTAAATCCTTTTGATTTTACGAAACTCATTGTTTTTTTAATTTAGTTTTTATGAATAAAGTAGTAGTTATGGTAATATTTGTTGCTCATCTGACTAGGTGAAAATAGTAGATAGGCAATTGAAAGTATTGTATAGTGATGTGATAATTACTTAAAGTCGTTAGCTGATCTTCCTAAGAAAGTCAGGGCACATCTAAATCCGATATAAGATTTAGTCGTGTCTTGGAATTCCCAGTGTCTAGTACCAGTCTGACAGTAGTAAGCGATATCTTTCCATGATCCACCTCTGATTACCTTACGCTTGTAAGCTTCCGGATCATCATCTGCAGCATCATATTTGATATCTGGGTTCAAGTCATGTACATGTGAGTATGCATTAGGGTGGTATGCTGTTTCAGTCCACTCAGCCACATTACCTGACATATTGTATAGTCCATAGTCATTAGCGAAGTAAGCATCAGCTTTAACTGTGTAGAATCCACCATCTTCAGGATAGTTACCTCTACCTGGTTTAAAGTTTCCGAGTAGACATCCTTTAGTATTTCTCATATAGTATCCACCCCAAGGGTATGGAGCCATTGCTCTTCCACCTCTCGCTGCGTACTCCCATTCAGTCTCTGTAGGTAGTCTGAATTCTTCTGAGTTAGGTTGATCGTCACCTTTGTACATATTCCAGTACTTTGTTCTCCAGTGAGAGAATGCTTTAGCTTGCTTCCAATTAACCCCAACTACAGGATAGTCATCAAATGCTGGGTGCCAAAAGTAATTTCTAGTCATTGGCTCATTGTAAGAGTAAGAAAAGTCTCTTATCCAAACTAATGTATCTGGATAAACATTGACATCATCTTTTTCTATAAGTCCAGCTCTCACTTGCTCTTCTCTTGCAGAAGCCTTTTTCCAATCAACCCACTGATATTCGTAATTAAATTGTCTTGTATCTAATTCTCTTTTACCGTTGAGTACCATATCACCTTGATAGTACATATTGTCTAGGGTAGGGTCAGTATAATCCAACTCATACTCCCAGTCCAATCTATCTTCACCATAGTCATCAGTATAATAGTCACCCATTTCTCCATGAGCAATACTATCTCTTACCCAATGGATAAATTGTCTGTATTCGTTGTTAGTTACCTCAGTATCATCCATATAGAATCCTTGGATTGATATCGCCTTCGGCTTTTGATTATATGTTGTGAATAATTCTTGGTCTGATTGACCAATGTGAAGTGTCCCTGATGGTACGTAAACCATTCCGTAAGGATTGATACCATTCCATGATGGCCTCTCCATTACTCCGATTAGGTCTCCTGACTCTTCTCTTCCGCAAGAAGCTAGGATTAATACTAATCCCAACAGGGTGATACAAAAAATTCCTACATTTTTCATTCTACAGTGTTTTTTCCAAAAGATTTTCTAAGGAGTCGCTAATATAATCTTCTTGATTTAGATGGAGCATATTTTACGACACATATTTTCAGACTCAATAAGTTAATTTGCTCACGAATTAGTCATCGAAGGATAACGCAGTCCAACTTAACTTTTTATTGAATTATAAATTTCTTGGTGAGTACATTGTCCTTGGAGGGAGTCCTGTGTTTATCTCATTTTGAAAACTATATTTCAGCATTAATTCGTGAGTGCCATCGCTTACCTGTCTCAACGCATTAACCAAAACGTCAAAACTGTAAGATATTGTATAACGGTCATTAAATTTTATCCCACCCATTAGCGAGAATGATTCTAGACTGTTGCCCGAATACCCACGGACTTGTATACCACCAAAAATATTGCCATATTTTACAGATGTGAAGATATCTGTCTGTACGACATTCAAATTAGACCTAATTATAATACCAGGCTCCAATAAATATCCACCCCTTAACGGGATATAATAAATTCCGACAGCTTCAAAATATTTACTCTGAGTAAAGTTAATTGTCTCTAAATTTCTAGTGGATGGTATGACATTGTTGAGTGAAAGGCCAACGTCGAACAGTGGATGAGAAACAAATCCTGAAAGCATATATTCTGGATAGAGGCTTTGAACAACTTGATTATCTAAGATTGGATCTTGGTGGTCTATCGTGCCGATGTACTGACCATCTGGGGTGATAAGTTTTGAGCCATCAATAGATATTTGGCTAAGTCCTATGGATGCCCCTCCACTGAATGTCAATTGCCCGGTATTGATTATCCTGTTATAACTGACTGAAGCTCTCGTCACATTTTCAGCCCCATTGTTGAACCCTTCTATTTTAGCTCCGACTCCACCTTTCCAGATGTGCATTGGAATCGTAGCATTGACCATATATTGCTTGGGCTGGCCTGTAACTCCCTGCCATTGTGTACGGTAAAATCCGAAGACATTCAGATTGTCCTCAATACCTGCAAATGCTACATTAGATTGATAGAGGTTGTACATCTTCATTGTGTACTGAGGAGTCTGTTGACCCGAAACAGATGATACGAATACCAGCAAGTATGTGTTGACTAATGTTATCGCTGTAGCTAAATTCCTCACATATCTAAGATAGAATAAATTATTGATAGATAGGTCTATGCTGTAAACTCTATCTCTAGTGTGTCGTATCCAAGTGTAATGTGAGAAGGCAGAGTTTTTTGTTTGTCTAGATGTCGTCCCATCCGGTGACTCATATGCGTAATATAGACTTGTTTCACAGAGAGACTATCAGCTAAGTTAGTCGCTTCACTCAGACTGAAGTGGGTAGGGTGATTACGATCTTCCAGCGCATTCACAATCAGAATATCAATCCCTTCCAATAACTTCATTGACTCTGGAGGGATGGTCTTCGCATCTGTGATGTACGCGAGATTACCTATCCTATATCCTAGTATGGGGAGTGTGCCATGATTGACTCTGAAAGGGACTATCTCTATCTCATTAATAATAAATGACTCACCTGGTACAATAGAATGAGGCTCTAGTTTCGCAGCAGTAGAGTAAGACTTTTCGAAGATGTATCTAAATCTGATTTGGAGATTATCCAATACCCGTTGCTCAACGTAAAAGGGAATGTCTCGCTTAGCCCAAAAGTTGAATGGTCGGACATCGTCGATTCCAGCTGTGTGATCATTGTGCTCATGTGTCATAATGATTCCGTCGAGCATCTCAGTTCCATGTCTGAGTAGCTGAGATCGTAAGTCAGGACCGGTATCAATTAATACAGTAGTCTGATCCGATTCTATAATTGCTGATGACCGATAGCGTTGGTCGTATGGATGGTCAGATTGGCAAGTATCACAAGTGCAACCCATCACAGGTACACCGTATGAAGTCCCTGTTCCGAGTAGAGTGATTCTTAGCTTGCTAATGGTAGAATGAGTTGTGGTTCTGGCACATCAGACCTTAAGTCTTTGAGGTATTGCCGATTTTTATCATCCAGATGGTCGATATTATTGAGTGGAATCGACTCGAGAACAGAATCAAGTATCTTGATTCTCTCTTTTGTTTCGAAAAACTTATTAAGCACGACAATATTGCGGTCTTTTACGATACAATAGCCAGATTTGAACTGACCTTTTTCGTATCTTACAGTGAAGCCTAAAAGCATAAAAAGAGTTTCTAGCTTTTTTAAGGAAGATTTACTGAACGACTTTCGCATATTATCACCTATGTTTGTGCAAATATATAATTTTCCAATATATAATAAGAACTCTTATATGAAGAGGTTTATTTTCATCTTTACTTTTTTTATATTCTGTACATCTCTTTTGCCGGCTCAGAGGTTTATCGCTCGAGCTTATACAGGTCTTGCGCTTTCGCAAATGGAAGGTGATGCATTAGCTGGATTTGACAAAGGTGGTTTAACTGCAGGGATCCAAGTCCAAACATTGTTGACTGAGAAACTAGCACTGGGAATGGAGGTTGGATATATCCAAAAAGGTAGTAGACAAGGAGCTTTAGATATTATGCTGTTTTCTACTGATGCTAAAACCTCTCTCAACTATGCACAAATACCAGTATTCCTTGAATTTAAAGACTGGTATATAAGGGATAAGGAATACTATAAAATAGCTGGACACTTAGGAATGTCTTATGATTTCTTGATCAGTGCAGAGAGTGACAACCCAATTATTAATCCATTTGTAAGTGAGTACGACAATGACCTTTCTTTCATTGCTGGAGGTACATTCTTCTTTACCAGAAGGTTAGGACTGACGGTTAGATATAGCAGATCGCTTACACAGATGTACCAAGATGAGCAACTCACTACCGGAGGACTGAGGAATTATTTATGGTCAGTAAGGGGAGAATTCGCATTCTGATAATGGGTGAGTGGGCTCAATGTGATTGACTATATTTACACAACTATTTATTAACCATACTTTCTATGAAATTTTTCAAGCTATTCATATTCATTATTCTTGCAGTCTCCTTCTCACAATGCAACACAGGTGAACAACCTGCTAGTTCTAATCAAGCAGTAGCTGTTCAGCAGCCGCAACCTACTGGGCCACAAATCCCAAGTATTCCTAAAGAGATTATGAGTAAGCTATACAAAGAGTGTACTTACACCGATTATATATTTTTTGAATTGCCATTCAGTATGAGTCAAGATGAGGAAAATAGTATTAGAGCAAATCTCAATTATATATCTGTAGTACCACTAGGTACTATCCCTGATAATTGTAAGGCGATGGGTAGACAGTTTTTTCATATAGAAGGAGATATTGTACTTGAGGCAAATGTCTACTTTGATGATGCGTGTAAGTTTTATGTATTCGTCGATGGAGAGACTCCACTTTATGCCAATCTAATGTCTGATAAAGGCATAGAATTCTATAGCACAATGATTCAGCAAGCAATTGATTCTCAAAAAGCTGCTGGACTAGATCCTGTACATTGAGCAAGAGAGTTGCAGTCATAGACTTAGGGACTAATACCTTTCATTTATTGATAGTAGATCTGAAAAATGATGGAACATTTGATACTGTTATCAAAGAAAGGAGGTATGTATACCTTGGTGGAGTAGATATTCATCACATCGATGATGAAGCATTCCATAGAGGGATAAGTACATTAAAAGAATTCAGGATTTTAATGAATCAGTATGAAATCACAGAGTATCAAGCTATCGGTACAGCAGCATTACGTACAGCTAAGAATAATCAGGAGTTCATTGACAACGCTGAACAAGAAGCCAATATTAATATCACTCTTATATCGGGTAATCAAGAAGCTCAATATATTGCAAAAGGGATAGGACAGTTATATCAGCATAGTCGCCCCCATCTAGTGATGGATATTGGAGGTGGTAGTGTCGAGTTTATTAAAGGTGCTACTACTATTGAATGGTTTCAGAGTTTTAAAGTTGGGATATCTATTCTTTATCATCAGTTTATGAAAACTGACCCAATTCACCCATCAGATTTAGCAGCATTAAATACATTCTTAGATGAGAAGTTAGAGCCATTAAAAGCTGTCTTGGATAGTAACACAGAGTATGATCTCATAGGTGCAGCTGGGACTTATGAGATACTAGCTACATATATGTATGGTGGAGTTACTGATAGCTTGACTACTCTTGACATTGAAAGTATTAAGGATTTGTATGCTAAGTCTGTCACAATGAGTATAGAGCAAAGGATGAACATAGATGGTATTCCTAAGCACAGAGCTCAGTACCTAGTAGTATCTCTAGCTTTGATTATATATGTGCTCAAGAATGTAAACATTAAGGATGTCTATGTTTCAGCATATTCTATGAAGGAAGGGATACTTACTGAATTTTTAGACACATCTAAAAACTAATTTAGATAATTGTAATTATCTTTGCTTTATGCAGGATATTTTAGAGATAATGAATCATATCATCGAGGTGATGAGTTACCCTTGGGCTCTCAGAGCATTAGTTGTCTCTATGATGGTAGGTGTAATGTGTGGAGTCATAGGATGCTTCATTGTCCTTCGTAATATGTCATTATTGGGTGATGCTTTGTCACATGCGATTCTTCCAGGCGTATTTTTTGCATTTCTTCTGTTTGGTTATAGCGCTATTGGGTTTTTTCTAGGTGCAACAGTAGCTGGGGTAATTACAGCAATCGCCATTTCATGGCTCCAGCAAAATGTGCAGACTAAAAACGATGCAACAATTGGGATCATTTTTACTGCAATGTTCAGTATCGGTGTGATTGGAATAAGCAAAATCAGTAAGCAGGATGGGGTGCATTTGGATCTTCAGCACTTCTTATTTGGAAATATATTTGGAGTCACAAATGAAGACATTGTGATTACTGCCTTAGTCTTAATCTATACTTTGATAAGTGTAGCTGTCTTGTATCGATTTTTATTCATCACCACATTCCAAGAAACAATAGCAGAGGCAATGGGAATATCAGTGAAGACCATTCATTATTACTTAATGTTCTTATTATCAATAGTTGTTGTAGCATCGTTGAGTGCAGCAGGGGTTATCTTAGTTGTAGCGATGTTAGTGACACCAGCAGCAACTGCCTTGTTATTATCTGATAAATTGAAGCGGGTATTAGTTATTGCTGCATTTATTGGATTGATTACGACTGTTATTGGATTCTTTTTGACTGTAGTATTTGATACTACTCCTGGTCCAGTGATGTGCTTAGTTGCGACTGTTTTATACTGTTTTGCAGTTTTATTTTCACCAAAGAAAGGGATCATTAAAAAAGGACTGGTTAGATTCAATGAGAAGAATCGAATCATTCAAGAAGATGTCCTCAGACTCCTTGATAAATCTAAACCTAGTCAGCTAAGTACTCTTGTAATTGCCGATACACTTGATCATTCCAATTCTAGAATAAAGTATGTAGTCAGAAAGATGTTGAGAAATCAATTCGTCATAGACACTGGTAATGATCTTGTGCAGCTCACACTGATGGGTGAAAAGCAAGCGTTAAAAATGCAGAGAGCACATAGACTATGGGAGACTTACCAAACTACAGAAATGGGTATCGATCCAGACCTTGTCCACTTAGAAGCTGAGTACTATGAGCATCATCTCAATGATGATATTATCTCTAGAGTGGATGACAAGCTAGGATATCCAGAAACAGATCCACATGGCTCACCCATTCCTAGAGACTAGAGTGATCTCAGAATAGTTAATCAGACCATATATTCTTGACATATTTTATCCACTGCAGTAGGGATATCCGTATAGGTAAATCCAGGTATTGTGGTAGACTTACTGCCGTCATATGCATAGTGTTTTGAAGCTGTAGTTAAGCTCGCTTTGGTAATAATCGCTGTATCACTTTTTGAAAATAGGCTTTTAATTTTCATTGCGAATCCCACTAAATTGATGTGCAATTTTTTGATAGGCTTGGCTGGTGCATCTGTCCGTAAGCACTTGGCAACTTCTTGGATTACAGTAAGATAGGGCAAGGAGCTTGCACTACATAGGTAGCGTTGCCCATTAGAGTCTGTATCATCTAAAGCAAGAGTTACCAGCTTTGCAACATCACCTGCATAGACAAATCCTGTACTACCTGTAGGGTAATACTTAAGACCTTTGGCCACAGACCGTATCATATTGGGTGAACCTTTGGTCCAGTCTCCACTTCCAATGATCAGACTTGGGTTGAGGATAGTTGCATTGAGCCCTTCTTGAATACCTCTCCACACTTCTAGTTCTGATTCTTTTTTAGAGAGTCCATAGGCACTATAACTCACACCAGACTTATTGTCAAATGCCTCATTCATAGTCTGGTTCTCAATGCCTCCAAGAGCAGAGATGCTACTGATATGTATGAGCTTCTGTATGTTGTTGTCAAGGCATAGATTTACAATATTGGCTGTGGATTCTTGATTAAATCGTTTCATCTCAGCTTCCATACTTGGATGAAAGCTAACAATAGCAGCTGAGTGGATGACATACTGTGCAGTTGCAACGATGAGATCTAGAGTCATCACATCATAGAGGTTACACTGAGCATAAGTAACGCGATGAGAATGTTCTTCCGTTGGCTTAGTACTATTGTAAATGCCAATTACTTGGAAGTCAGTATCTCTGATTAATGCTTGGATGATATACTGACCCAAGAAACCTGATGCTCCTGTTACTACGACTGTTTTCATAGATAAACTGCTCCTCCGATAGAGTTACGTGATGCACCAGTGACAGTTGCTAAGATATTATCTCTTCCAGTGACTCGATAATAGGCGAGTAGTGCCATAAGTCTACATTCCTTAAAGTCTGTTTCGGCTGCATTAGGAACAATAAGTTTTTTCTCTCCTAACTGGTAGGTAATCTGAGCCTTGAGGAAGTCATTATGGATGCCACCTCCTGTGATGAATACTGTTTCTACACCCAATTTTTCTGCATGAGTTGCAATGACTTTTGCAACAGCACAAGTGAAGGTATACAGCTTATCTTTATCTGATGAGTTGTAGTATTCAATCTCCGGTATAAACTTATGTCTTATCCAACTATTGTCAATCGCTTGAGGTTTTTGATCAATCAACAATCTATGTGTGATCAAGGACTTGTAAAGGGCTTCATCCATCTTGCCCTCTTGGGCTAATTTGCCATCAACATCATAATCCCGACCATACTTCTTAGCAAAGTGATTAAATACTTGATTACACGGAAATAGGTCGTAACCATATCGCTTGCCATCAAGACCATAACTTACATTACAAATGCCGCCTAGGTTGATGACTAAGCCATATTGGTTGTATTCTAGCATATCAAGAACTGGAGTAAGCGGTGTGCCTTTGCCTTTGAGTGCCATATCACCTCTTCTGAAGTCTGTCACCGTGGGAATGTCAGTTAATGATGCAATGATGCCACCATGACCGATTTGAAATGTCATATGCCTATCTGGTAAATGTGTCACTGTATGACCATGGACAGATAGATAGTCTGGCTTGATCTTCATTACGGCAATCTGAGCTATAATTTGGTCGGCTACCCACTTGCTGTAATCGTATTCGAGCACGAGAATCTCTTTGAGAGAACTCCTATCGCTTGCTCTTTCAAGCATTGTCCTGATGTGATTATACTTGACAGTTACTCCGGCTAGTCGGTCAATAATTGGATTAGAATCTTCAGTGTCTTGATTTATATTATAGGCAGCGATGTCTAATCCATCTAGAGAACTCCCACTCATCACTCCTAGTATAATCATCTATTTACTTTGTTTTTGTTATGCCATAAGTTGACTGTTGGCCAAATGTGGTAGGGAAGTCGCTGACACCTGGAAAACCAAGTTTGATATCCTTACCTGAATGTGGGATATAATTAGTTCCAAAAATGTAATCCCATATCGCTAAGGTAAGGCCAAAATTGACACCATAATTTTCTCCTTCAGGTAATTCTTCAACATGGTGCCATATATGCATTTCAGGACTGTTGAATAACTTCGGCATAACCAAGCTTAATCCAAAGGCTCCAACTAGGCTACCAACAAGCAAAGTGATGATCTGACCTAGTGATGTATTGATTGTAATCAAGTCAAATTCAAAAAAGCCAAAAGCAACTACACTGCTAATGAGTAAACCGACAATACCGCCTGTAATCTTGGGCGAAATGCTAACATTTGCATGATTGTAGTGTCCCCAACTCAGAGTGAATATATGAATGATGAAAAAATCGTGTAGCCCAATACCTAAGAGTGCTAATGGAATATATTCTAGGCTTCTGTAAACTATCGTTTCCATCCAGTGGTATCTCAGATGTGCAGCAAATCCCATCTCCTGAACACTATGGTGAACTTTGTGAAAATTCCATAGCCATTCTACTCGATGGAGCAATCGATGAATCCACCACTGAACAAAGTCCCTCACAAAAAATCCAATGATCAAGATACCCCACAATGGTAGATTTCTAAGTGGATTACTTTGTTGTAAGTCGAATCCAGTGACTGCAATGATCCCATTGTTGAAAAGGTCAACTATCAAATCTGAAGCTGCAGCGTAAATGATTACCCAAAAGATGAAAAAATTGAAAAACATATAGAAGATGTCAAGGAAAAAGTCCTGTCGGAGAATCTTCTGATTCTTCCGCCAAGGAATGACGACTTCTAGAATAAAGAACACTAATGAGACACCTATTAACCAATAAAAATAACTTTTCCAGTCAGGAGATACAATTTGATTCCATAAGTGGTTAGCGTAGCCTTGATAACCATTGATAATGATGTCTAGATATCTATTCATAGTAAGGGTAAATATAAATCATAACCATACAGATGAGGAGTATGTTTTATTCAGTCGTTAAGTATATTGTAGTATCCACGACTAACGATTAAATTTAAGAGGTTATATCTGAAGGATTGTAATTTCAACCCGTTGGTTGAGAGCTCTGCCAGCGACAGAATTATTTGATGCTACTGGCTTACGCTTACCGTAGCCTTTAGTTTTTAATGATTTTGGATCAACACCTTGAGAGATGAGGTAGTCAGCTACTGTATCTGCTCTTGCAAGCGATAAGGCATCACAATAGTCATGATCTGGTATCCCATTAGTGTGACCGCCAATTTCAATTTGTACTGATTTGTTTGCATTAAGGAAGTCTGCCAGTTCAGTTAGTACTTCTACAGAATTGTTTTTGAATAGGGTAGTATCTTGTCTAAAGTATAATTTTTCAATTTTGACCGTCTGCCCTACAGAGAGATTCTTTTTATTAAGTTTTGTCAGGATTTTTGGCTCAGTTTTTACAGCCTTTTTTGGCTGTGTTTTTTGAGTTTGTAATGGTGCTTCTTTCTTGACTGCTTGGTTGTCAGGTGATGGTGTGGTGGAGACGATATCGGTAATGGGCTGTTCTATGTCTTCCTTTTTTGGCTTGTCAACGTTGTTCTTTGTATTATCTTTTTTCTCTTGCTTTGCAATCAACTCAGCTTGTTTTTTCTTTATCTTCTTTTTGTTAACTCGGTTAATTTGTTCTCGTTCTTCATAGAACTCCATTACAACATCTTCGTCATCACATTCAATAGGTACAAAATCACTAGCATTGTCAACTAATATGTGCCCATTATATCCTGAATCTGTAGGAGTCTTGTAGAATACTTCTAAGGTGACAAACTTATAATCTTTCTTGGGCTTAATCATAAAGATATTTGTCTGCCATTCCTTGGTGTTTTTTACTGATGCAGACTCTACTAAGAGCTCAGGTGCTCCATATCTTGTATCATGCCAACAAACGGAATTGCTGCCCCAGACTCTCAGCACAGCTGGTTCTTTGAAGTTGACTTTCGTCTGATCTAGTCTATCAGGTAGCCCAGACCAATATTCTAAAGAACGTAACATGTCAACAGAAAAAATATAGCATTGATCTTCTTTCAACCATCCATCCAGTTGTTGTGAGACGGACTCATAAGTACCGTCGTCTCTCGCAACCATACCTAGATATGTTCTACCAGCCGAAGGTGGCATGTCTATGCCCGCCTTTGTTTGGGAATTACCCCAAAAATTACCTGGATGTATATCAGGAGCGGTCCTTCGTTTTGACTTAAACTGTCCACAATCAATCCAATCATCCAAGTAGAAAAATGCACCACCTTGCCTTACCACACCTTCAAATGAGGGGTTTTTTAACAGAACAACCTCTTGGCTAGATAAGCTGGTTGGGCTAGCAATTAAGCTGAAAAATGTAGCTATTAAGGATATAAATCCCGAAGTTAAAAAGAACAGTTTTTGCATTTCTGAGAGTGGCTATTTGAAAGATTAAACGTTTAATTATCCAAAAGCGTTTATCCCTGTCACATCGTAACCAGTTATTAACAAATGGATATCGTGTGTTCCTTCATAGGTCAATACTGTCTCAAGATTCATCATATGTCTCATAATGGAGTATTCATTAGTAATACCCATACCACCGTGAATCTGTCTTGCTTCTCTAGCGACATTGAGTGCCATATTGCAACTGTTCCGCTTAGCCATTGAGATCTGAGATGGAGTTGCCTTCCCATCGACCATCAACTTTCCAAGTCTCCAGACCATTAATTGAGCCTTCGTGATCTCTGTAATCATTTCAGCAAGTTTCTTTTGTGTAAGCTGAAATCCACCGATTGGCTTACCAAATTGTTCTCTTTGCTTAGAATACCTTAGAGCTGAATCATAGCAATCAAGCGCAGCTCCTATTGCTCCCCATGCGATGCCATATCTCGCTTTTGAAAGACAGCTTAGCGGTCCTTTAAGACCTTTGACATTGGGAAGAATATTAGACTTAGGGACTCTGACATTTTCGAATACTAGTTCGCCGGTAATAGAAGCTCTAAGCGACCACTTTCCGTGGATCTCTGGAGCGGAGAATCCTTCTGAATCTGTATCAACAATTACTCCTCTGATTTTACCTTCTGGATCTTTTGCCCATACAACTGCGACATCAGCAACAGGTGAGTTCGTAATCCACATTTTAGCACCATTCAAGATAATGTCTTCACCATCTTCAGTGAAGTTTGTCGTCATCCCAGCAGGATTACTTCCGTGATCCGGCTCAGTTAATCCAAAACAGCCTATCATCTCTCCGCTACCTAATTTTGGTAGGTATTTTTGTTTTTGCTCTTCAGAGCCAAATTTCCATATAGGGTACATCACAAGAGAACCTTGTACTGATGCCATACTTCTTATACCACTATCACCTCTCTCAAGCTCTTGCATAATGATGCCGTATGTGATATCGTCCATACCTCCACCACCATACTCAAGCGGTAGGCTAGGGCCATATGCACCTATATCACCTAGTGCCTTGAACAGATGTGTCGGGCAAGTTGCCTCATTAGCGTGGTGCTCGATTATTGGACTTACTTCTTTTTTGACCCAATCCTTTATGGCTTCTCTGGCCATGAGGTGTTCTTCTTCGAGAAGGTCATCTATGTTATAGTAATCGTGATGCTCATATAGGTCAGTTTTGACTTGCTTGTGTACACCATTTGATGTGATCGCTCCCATATCGTATTTAGGTTAAGTAGTTAGATATTATTCAAAAGTAAATTAAGTATTCAATAGTTTACTATTAGATGCTATTTTTACACAAATTATATATAAAAGATATGTATCAAACGACGATTGCACTTGAGGATATGCATTTCTATGCATTTCATGGATTTTATGAAGAAGAAAGGAAAATGGGCAATGACTTTTATCTAACTGTCTCTTGTGATGTCGATAGCTTTGATTCTTCTGATGACGATATCAATGATACACTCAACTATGAAGATCTCTATTTACTGTGCTCAAGACAAATGAAGGACACACAATTGCTGCTAGAAACAGTAGCAGCACGCATATTAGACGAGATTAAGACCCATTGGAAGAATATCTCTTCAGCAACTGTAGTCTTAAAGAAGGCAACACCCCAACTCGGTGGTAGAGTGAAGTACAGTGTCATTACAATGAAGTTTTAATCCATTTTTAACGACTTGTTTTGATTTATTTATGTCTTAATAATCGTTATACCTTTGAAATGAAATGAAAATCATATTAAATAAATTTATAATATTATGTACAAGTATTTATCAATAATGTTCTTAACACTCACCTTAGTTGGCTGTGATCCTACATCAGTCCAACGGGCGATAGACATACTCAATAGCACTAGTACTGCAGGGCAATTTTCTGTAGCAGATGGCCTTAAGCAAGCTCTAGACTTCGGAGTAGATAGTAGTGTGAAGCAATTATCAGCTCAAGGAGGCTATCTCAATGGTATCTATAAAATATTGCTCCCTGAAGAGGCACAGAAAGTGATTAATGTCGTATCAAAGGTTCCGGGATTCCAGAACATTGAAGCGAATATCATCAAGAAAATCAATACAGCAGCAGAAGATGCAGCTACAAAGGCAGGGCCGATATTCGTCAATGCGATTACTTCTATCACATTTGATGATGCAATGAATATCTTGAAAGGAAATAATAATGCGGCAACTACGTACTTAGATAGAAAAACACATACAGCGTTGTATAGAGAGTTTCAGCCAGTGATCGTGAATTCATTGAATAAAGTAGGAGCACTAGATCTATACTCTGATGTCGTAACAAAGTATAATACACTCCCACTAGTAGAAAAGAAGAATCCAGACATCAGTGACTTCATTACTGAAAGAGCACTTGATGGATTATTCGGCTTAATTGCAAAAAAGGAAGAAGGTATCCGGACTGATATCAACCAACGGACAACAGAGCTTCTTAGAAATGTATTTGCACAACAAGATTAGGTAGAAAGTAAAATACAATAAGATCTAAATAAACACTTATAGAGCTATTGTATTGGGGTGTCTTACTATGAGTAAGACATCCTTTTTTTATTGCTAGAGTTTCTACCTCTACCTCCTCCGTTCTTCTTGCGGTTGGCAAAGTACTCTTGCTTTCTACGTTGCTTTTCTTTTTCGAATTCCTTCTTCTCAGCATTTGTCATTGGCTTGTCAGTCTGAGGATAGGGATGGTTATTCTCAACAGGAATAGATTGCTTAGTTAGCTTCTCGACTTCTCTGATGTAAGCATTTTCTTCTGGCTCAGCAATAGATATTGCAATACCTGATTCACCTGCTCTTCCTGATCTACCAATTCTATGTACATATGTCTCAGGGACATTTGGTACATCATAGTTGATCACATAGTTCAGCTTGTCAATATCAATACCTCTAGCTGCGATATCAGTTGCAACAAGAATCGTGACCTTACCATTCTTGAAGTTCTTCAAAGCTGCTTGTCTTTGATTTTGGCTTTTGTTCCCGTGTATCGCAGCAGCAGACAGATTTGCTTTCTTCAAGCTTCGTACAATCTTATCCGCACCATGCTTAGTCCTACTAAATACTAATACTTGATCAATTCCTCTTTCTTCAATGATGTGGACAAGTAGCTTGAACTTAGTTGGCTTGTTAGTAAAATATACACATTGCTCTACAGTTTCTGCTGTAGAAGACTTAGGCGTTACTTCTACCTTGATGGGATTGTCTAAAATCGTCTTTGACAAAGATAAAATGTTATCAGGCATCGTTGCCGAGAAAAAGAGTGATTGTCTCTGCTCTGGGAGCATCTTGATTAACTTCTTGATATCATGGATGAATCCCATATCAAGCATACGATCAGCTTCATCTAGGACAAATAACTTCACATCGTCTAAACTGATGTAACCTTGATCAATTAAGTCAAGTAGTCTTCCTGGTGTAGCTACTAAAATCTGAGCACCTCTCTTAAGCGCTTGCACTTGGCTATGTTGCTTTACTCCACCAAATATCACAGTATGTGAGATGTTGGCATATTTTGCATAAGCATCAATATTTTCACCTATCTGTATCGCTAGTTCTCTTGTAGGAGTAACGATTAAACTTCGAATAGGGGAGTCTCTTCTTGCCGGCCCATCAATCTGATAAATCAGCTCAATTATTGGAAGAGAAAATGCTGCAGTCTTCCCTGTACCAGTCTGCGCTACTCCGAGGAGGTCTTCACGATCTAGTACTTTAGGAATGGCTTGTGCTTGGATGGGTGTTGGCGTATGGTAACCTTTTTGGTCCAACGCCTTTAGGATAGGATCACTAAGATCCATGTCAATAAACTTCATTTCGTCAATTAAAAATTTCTTTGCCCTACTATTTCAAACTCTACTTGTATCAAAAGTTGACGTAAGACTATAATGTTGTTAAAGGTGCAAATGTACACCCTTTTATAACTAAGTTACCTTAAATGACTACTTTATTTAAAAAATAAATAATATGAATATCGTTGAATGTCAGTATATTATAGTTAAAACATCCAGCCAAATTTTTCTAAAATAGATAATTTATCAAGAAGAATAAGACTAGATATATCCACAAACCGTCAAGAAAGTGCCAATACCAAGTCAAAAGATCAAGATTGCGTTTTTTGTCTGGGTCAGAGAAGTAAACTAGTACACTGACAGGTGACTTCATTTTTTTGATTGCGATATAAATGAAGTAGCTCAAGAAGGGTATGCCTGCGATGACATGGGCTAAGTGTAACCCAGATATCAAGTACATATAGGCTGCCATATTGCCACTAGTCAAACTGATATTCTGAGCAAAGAGCTGATACCAAGCGACAACCTGAGCTAACAGAAATAGAATAGTAAGCCCAAGAGTAATGATTAGAAACAATTTGTACTTCTCTGTGTCATCAATGAGGTATTGCTTTTTAGCTTGAATAAGTGTCCAGCTACTAGCGAGCAGGATGAATGTATTCAAATAGAATAACCAAGGAAGATGAATAGGTGTCAGACCAACTGTAAATCTATTATATAAGTATGCTCCTGAAAATCCTAAGAATAATGTTGTGATACCGGCTAATACCAATACCATAATGATATAGGATGGATGTATGATAGGTTGTCTAGATTGACTCATAAGTTTTCGCATTGATATTGTCGGTATAACACTAAGATGGTCTGTATGTTGATAGAATTCATAGAATCCTTATTGTAATCTTAGCTTTGATAGGTGCCTATGATTAATCTCATTAATTTTGATGGTTCAATTCACTATTAACCTGATTACACCAAGTTGAATAAATCCAAACTTCTAGGAACGGCATACTGCTTGATTGGTGCACTGTTGTTTTCAACCAAGGCAATCTTTGTCAAACTGTGCTACAGGTATGATGATGATCCAGTCAAAATCCTGTTGTTGAGAATGGTAGTCGCGATTCCAATTTATGTGGTCATTCTTGTAATCAGCAAGCGTAAAAATGGACAGTTAAAACTAGTAACAACTGATGGAGCTTGGTTGGTTTTACTAGGAATAATTGGCTACTACCTTGCAAGCTACTTTGATTTCAAGGGGCTGACTTATGTTTCAGCAAGTCTTGAACGAGTGATACTCTATCTCTATCCTACATTAGTCTTGTTGATTACTGCTATAGTATTCAAGGAGTCAGTTAAGGTTAAGCACATTTTGGCAATAGCCTTGTCATATATAGGTGTAATTATCGCTTATGCTTTTGATTCAAATGTAGGAAACCAAGTGGATCTGTTTCGTGGGTCTGTGTTTATCTTTTTGAGTGCCTTGGCATATGCTTCTTATCTAGTTGGTTCGCAATGGTTGATACCAAAATTTGGGACAGTTAGATTTACTGCAATGGCGATGATAGTCTCCTGTATCTGTGTGATATTGCATCATCTGATTCAGCAAGGCTTGACGATACCCCAATATGGTAGAGAAGTCTTAGAATATGGAATCTTGATGGGCATCTTTTCTACAGTTATTCCATCATTTTTGATTTCAGCTGGGATCAAATATTTAGGAGCTACTGAAACATCTATAATTTCTAGCATTGGACCTGTCTCCACTATTATACTTTCAGTAGTTATTCTTGGAGAGGTATTCAATCTTTATCAAGTCATTGGGACTTTACTTGTTTTATGTAGTGTAGTTTACATCACTTTGACGGGGTCTAAAAAAGAGATGAATTAATCGCAGTCCTTGAATCAATTCATCGAGAACACTCTTAGTAGAAATGTTGTTCTTACATCTGTCGCAAATATCAACTATCACAATTATGAAAGTAGTTCTCATCATATTCAGTATTATGTTCGTAGCATTCATTGCATTTCAACTATGGGCAATGAATGGACAAAAAAACATCGAAACATATCAGTATTCAGTAGAGAAGAGTTACAATGATTTCGAAGTACGTAGGTATGAGGAAACTCTCTTTACTACTGTTACACTAGACAAGAGTACTTACAATGACTCATCGAGTAAGGGATTTGGAATCTTAGCCGGGTATATATTTGGGGGTAACGATCAGAATGAAAAAATCGCAATGACATCGCCAGTGGCTATGGCAATGGAAGACTCAATGACGATGATGTTTATGGTGCCAAAGTCATTTGACCGAGAGTCACTCCCTGTCCCTAATGATAGCCAAATAGAATTCAAAGAGTTGCCAGCTAAAACAGTGGCGGCAATAAGCTTTGGTGGTTGGGCGAACGATGATAAGATTGCAAGCCATAAGAAAAAACTTATGAAAGCACTTGATCGAGAAGGGATAAACTATACTGACGTTTGGTACTTCTTAGGCTACAATGCTCCATATGAAATGGTCAATCGAAAAAATGATGTCATCATAGAGTTAGTTGAGGATAAGTTGTAAGTCTCAAAACCAATTGTAATATATCAAATCAAATAGAAAGAGGGAACGCAAAAACCAATTGCATTCCCTCTTGAATATTTTGTAGAAATCGTTGCTTCTTATCTCAAAAGCTTAACAGGATTTTCCATAAAGTCTTTCAATGTTTGTAGGAAAGCTGCCCCTTTGGCACCATCTACAATTCTGTGATCACAACTGAGTGTCACTTTCATCGTATTACCGACTACGATAGCTCCGTCTTTCACAACAGGCTTTTGTACAATCGTCCCGACAGCAAGGATACAAGCATCTGGTGGATTGACTATTGCAGTAAACTCTGTAATACCAAACATCCCTAGGTTGGATATAGTAAAGGTATTTCCAGTCATCTCATCCATTCCGAGTTTTTTAGTTTTTGCCTTTCCAGCAAGGTCTCTGATTTCACTCCAGATAACGTTGAGTGGTTTAGCATCAGCTTGCTTGATGACTGGTACTAAGAGCCCGTCTTCTACAGCTACAGCTACACCGATATTGATATCCTTGTGGAATGTCATCTTATCACCAAACCAACTTGCATTGATTGCAGGGTGCTTTCGTAAAGCAGATGCACAAGCTTTCACAACCATATCATTGTATGAGATGCGGTTCTCTTCATCTTGGTTGAGCATCTTACGTGCTGCAATGGCATTGTCCATATCAATCTCCATTGTGAGGTAGAAGTGTGGAGCACCAAACTTGCTTTCACTCAATCTACGAGCGATTGTTTTTCGCATTTGCGAGACAGCGACATCACCGTACTCAAAGCCAGCCAACCCATCACTTGCGTATGATACACTATTCCCTTGAGCACCTCCTGATGCTACATATGATTCGATGTCAGCCTTGACAACTCTACCACCTTCTCCTGTACCAGGTACATTGGCGATATTGATATTATTTTCTTCTGCTAATCTTTTAGCTAGAGGACTTGCTAGTACTCTACCATTGCTAGATGCTGCAGGTGCTGCCGCTGGCTTTGGTTTAGTTGCTGTTTGTACAGGTGCAGGTGCCGCTTTCTTCTCTGGTGCCGCCGCTGGAGCAGTCTCTTCCTTAGCTGGTGCAGCTTGCTTAGATTCTTCTGCTTTCAGACCTGCGAGAATTTCTTCAACATTGTCATCCTTATCTCCCACGATGGCAATCACAGCATCTACAGGTACTGCTCCTTCACCAACTCCGATATGAAGGATTGTCCCTTCGACGTAATTTTCCAATTCCATCGTTGCTTTATCAGTCTCTACTTCTGCAAGGATATCACCTGGCTTTACAGTATCACCGACTTTCATTAGCCATCCGATGATATTCCCTTCTTCCATTGTGTCACTAAGACGTGGCATTCTAATTATTTCAGCCATAATTTCGTTGTTGTGTTTAAGTTGTCTCTGTTGTTCGAGTGCCAAAAATAACAACTGAACAGCCATAAAGACCCAATAGTTACAAAAAAATCTTTATCTCGAGTATATTTACATTTTAATAATATGTTTTAGTCTATGAGTTATTCTTCCAAGATTATCGAATCTGCAGTAGAGGCGTTGAGTTCTCTGCCTTCAATAGGGAAGAAGTCGGCAATGCGATTAGCAATACATTTAGCATCAGATTCATTTGATAAGAAAGAAAAACTTATTGCTGCATTGACTAGTATGACTAATGATCTCAAGATTTGTAATCAATGCTATAGTTTTTCTGATACTGCAGTTTGCTCTATTTGTGAGAATCCTACACGTGATCGATCGACTATCTGTGTCGTTGAGACTATTCGAGATCTCATTGCGATAGAGGATACGGGGAGTTATCGGGGATTATACCACGTCCTGGGCGGAGTTATTTCTCCACTTGAAGGGATAGGACCAGAGCAATTGGAGATCGATACTCTTATCACCCGTGTGGATGAGCTCGAGGCAAAAGAAATTGTCATGGCACTATCTCCCACAATAGATGGTGAGACTACGATCTTCTATATCAATCGTCTACTAGAGTCTAAAGATGTCAATATCACTACGATCGCAAGAGGAGTATCATTTGGCGGTGATCTAGAATATGCTGATGAATTCACCCTTGGTCGATCTATCAAGGCAAGACTTCCTTACCAACAACGGCAAATATTGTAATTTGGCCTAATGATCGACATCTCTGTCATTATTGTCAACTATAACGTCAAGCACTTTCTTCGTCAGTGTATAGAATCTATCGTAGCATCTACGAGAAATCTGTCTGTAGAAATTATTGTGGTTGATAATGCAAGTGTAGATGGTTCCCAGCAGATGTTGGAGTCTGAATTTACAGAAGTGCAGTTGATCAACAATGTAAACAATGTAGGATTTGCAGCAGCGAATAATCAAGGTGTGGCGATTGCTCAAGGCAACTATGTCCTCTTGCTCAATCCTGACACAATCATAGAAGAACAAACACTAACAGAGTGCTATCAATATGCCGAGCAGCATCAGATGGTAGGAGCGATCGGGGTCAAAATGGTGGACGGATCTGGACACTACCTTCCTGAAAGTAAGAGAGGATTCCCAACAACATCAGCAGCGTTTTATAAGATTACGGGTATCTACAGACTCTTTCAAACCTCAGCAACATTTAATGCTTACTATGCAGGTCACCTAGATAAAGATGATACTGGAGTAGTGGATGTGTTGTGTGGTGCATATATGTTTATCCCAAGAGAAGTATATCTCGAGGTTGGCGGTCTTGATGAGGACTACTTTATGTATGGAGAAGATATTGACCTCTCTTATTGCATCCAACAAGCTGGCTACAATATCGTCTATCTACCTACTACACAGATTATTCACTACAAAGGAGAAAGCACAAAAAAGAGCTCCAAGAAATATCATACGGCCTTCTACGGTGCAATGCAGATCTTTTTGCAAAAGCACTTTACTGGTCGTAATTCTCAAATTACGTTATGGTTTCTGAAGGCGGCAGTGGTGGTAGTTGGTCTTATGGCGACGATTAAGAATACAGGTAAGAAGTTTCTTTCAGCGGCAGTTGATTGGTTACTGAGTATTGGGTTGATTGCGATGATAAAACCCCTGTGGGCACAGTTTTATCACAATGACATTGGTTATTTTGATCAGAGTAGTTATCGATATTGGATAGCAGGTATAGTCACTTGCTTGATCGCCTTGTTGTATCTGATAGGTCACTATGACAAGGATGCTAAGCGAAGTCGATTTATACCGACAATCATTGTCTATGGGTTGATTGTTTTGGGGATATACTCATTGTCTCCCGAGGGAGTAAGATTTTCAAGAGTCTTAGTTGTGAGCTCAGTCATCGTACCTGGATGGATTGTGTATTTGACAAGAGTCATTCGCAATTGGTTGCGCTATCGGATGCTTAGATATGAAGTTGATCGTCAACGTCGGATTACAATCGTTGGAGAACGATCATCTGTAGAAAGTATCGAGACACTACTTAGTCAAATAGATGGTACTGTTGTCGTAAGAGTACAACCAGACTTTCAAGAATTTGACCAGCAATACTACATGTCCAATCTTAACCAAATCGGTGATGCAATTACTGTGATGGAATCTAATGAAATCATTTTCTGTTCTAAGGATATATCAATGGAGGAAGTCTTTCAATTGATGTCGAAACTTGGATCTAGAATTAATTATCGTATTGCTAGCCAGTCTAATCTTGCAGTTCTTGGCTCTGATAGTAAAGATTCATCGGGTAAATGGTACACAGAAGAAGTTTCATTTGATATCAATACCTTATCTAATATCCGAATGAAGCGCTTGTTTGATGCGATGGTGGGGTTGATTTCTATTGGTCTTTCACCATATTTATTGATTAGGTCTGGTAGTACACGTAAGCTTGTTAAGAATATCTTTAATCTCCTTTTAGGTCTTAAAACAGTATTTGGCTATGACCAGTCTGAGGACTTACCAAATCTCAAGTCAAGTGTTATTCAAGTCGATGACATTGAAACCCAATCTGATAATCAAGGGCAAAATCCATCAATCCAATATGCTCGTAATTATAGTGTCTGGCAAGATGTAACTTTGTGGCTAAATCTCATCATCTATGGATAGGTTAATATCAAAGATAACTGGACTCGTCGAAGCGAATCATCATCAAGTGGTAGGTATCCGCAGGCACTTGCACAAGCATCCTGAGTTGTCTTTCCAAGAGCATGAGACATCAGCTTATGTCCAAGAACAGCTCAAGGCAATGGGTATCAATGATTATAGAATAATGGTGAATACAGGTATCGTCGCAACCATTGGAAATCCTTCCAAGCCACGAATCTATCTGAGAGCAGATATGGATGCACTACCAATTACAGAGGCGAATACTGTAGACTATTGCTCTGTGAACAAAGGTGTGATGCATGCATGTGGACATGATGTACATACAGCCACTTTGCTAGGTGCTATGAAGATTCTCAAGTCAATGGAGTCAGAGTTGAATCACTGCATCTATTGCGTCTTCCAACCAGGAGAAGAGTTGCTGCCAGGAGGGGCTTCATTGATGATCAAAGATGGCTTATTTCAAGGAGGTGGTCAAGCTAGAATGATAGGTAATCACGTACATCCTCCGCTTAAAGCAGGGCAAGTAGGATTCAAGTCAGGAATCTATATGGCCTCTGCAGATGAAATCTATCTCGATGTGATCGGTAAGGGTGGTCATGGTGCGATCCCTCATCAATGCATCGATCCACTACCAATCGTCGCAGAAATTATCACAAGCCTACAGACACTAGTCAGTCGCAATGCCAATCCATCAATGCCAACGGTATTGACCTTCGGAAAGATCAATTCTGACGGTGGTGCGACGAATATCATTCCATCAAAAATCTCACTAGCTGGTACGTTCAGAACATTTGATGAAGAGTGGAGACAAGAAGCACATCAACTGATCAGGCAACGTGTAGAATCTGTCTGTACAGCTCACGGTGCGGAGGCAAATCTTGAGATCAGAGTAGGGTACCCTTCGCTCTATAATGATCCGAAGTTTACAGATGTGTGTCAGCAAGGAGCAATAGAGTACCTAGGTAAGGATCAAGTGATTGATATTCCGCTCCGGACTACATCAGAAGATTTCGCTTATTACAGTCAAGAGGTCTCATCTTGTTTTTATAGAATAGGTACTGACAGTGCTGATGGACATTATCAATCTTCAGTACACACCCCGACCTTTAATGTTGACGAGGACTGTCTATTGACAAGTGTTGGACTGATGGCTTATCTGGCTGTAAGGGGATAAACTAGTCAGCCGGGACAAACTTCATAGAAATGGAATTGACACAGTGCCTAGTATTTTTAGCTGTGAGCCGTTCTCCTACGAATACATGTCCAAGGTGACCATCGCAGTTGTTGCAGACAATCTCTACTCTTCGACCATCCGCATCTGGGACTCGTTTTACCGCACCATCTATCTCATCATCAAAAGCTGGCCATCCACATCCACTGTCAAACTTTTGATCTGAGCTATAGAGAGGTGCTTCGCATTGTCGGCAGATGTATGTGCCACGTTCATAGTGCTTATCATAATCTCCGGTAAATGGCCTTTCAGTGCCTTTGTTGAGGATGACGTATTCTTCAGCTTCGTTGAGGTTGTTATATGAGTTCTTGTCTTTCATTATTAGTTAGTTTAGTGTCATAATAGTATAATTAAGAAAACTCGCGAATGTGACCCACAAGACATAGGGAATCAACATCATCCCAGCAGTCTTATCTAATCGCATAAATTGCCTAATTGTTATCATAATCAGAAATAAGAGAACAAGGATAATTCCGAGAGCAAAACTAATCTGGTGCATTCCAAAGAATACTGGTGTCCAAGTCAGATTGAGGACAAACTGTACAACAAAGAATATCATTGCCGTCTTTTTCGCTGGACTATCAGACATATGCCAAATCCTTCCAAAAGCCGCTCCCATCAGAATATAGAGTGTTGTCCACATTGGTCCGAAGATCCAGTTAGGTGGATTCCATGATGGTTTGTTAATTGTCGTGAACCAAGTGTTGATTTCACTGACAGTGCTGAGACCTGATGCACTGCCTAAAGCAACACATACGATAGCTCCAATAAGCATTTTCTTCCAAAGTGTATCTGTGAGCATAGTGATAGTCGTTATCGTTTTGTTATTAAGGGTTTGTACTGTGTGAATGTAGCGGTTGTTTCTTTAATATTGAATTAAAATAATCACAATAATGAAGAAGTACACATTGTTATTTATAGTTTTAGCCGGATTAACTTCCACATTGTTAGCTCAAGATGGTCCAAAGCATGAGATCGGCATCAGACTTCTTGATCTTCGTGATTTTAATCTCATTTATAAGTATAACACATCTGACAATACATATCTTAGATTGAGGAGTTCATCCGGACGATTTAATGTTGGAAATGATATTTCAGGCTATGGTATTGGTTCTTATGCTGGAGTAGAAATACGGAAAGCGATTGCAGGAAAATCAGAGTTTATTTATGGTGGTGAGTTAGGAATGTTTTATTCTCGTAATGGCGTTGTTAATGGCGAAGTTACATCCACTTTTAATGTGCTACTTGGAGGTGTCGTAGGTATCCAACACCAACTATCTGATTATTTCAATTTAGGATTAGAAATCGTACCAAGTCTAGGTATCAATACAGGAAGAAACACTAATACAACTTACTCATTTAATGCAAGTTTTAGTTCTGCTGCGATATTTGTGACTTACAAGTTCGGTAAGACTTCAAGTTAAATCTCAATTGACTTTACTGGATAGGAATATCTAATACAGTAGCAATTATCAGCATCGTCATTGGAATCAAGTTATTGAGCATATGAATCGCGACAGAATGTGGCCAACTGAATTGCATCCTCACAAATCCTAGATAGAATCCTAGAACTAGTTGGGGAAACACAAGTAACGGTGCCTTCCAATAATCACCTGAATCAAAGGCCCCGAAGTTCGAGATGTGTACAAATCCAAAGATTAATGCGAATAACCAGAAGGCAATGGGAAACCATTGTCTTTTAAAGAATTTGATTGGAAATCTAAATATCGCTTCTTCTATGATAGGTGCAACAATCACTGCTACAATGAATAGAAGCCACATTGGCATTTCATCTATCATGCTAAGCATTGCATGGTCCATTTCTTCAAGCTTCAATAACTTTCCCAATAAAGACATCACTCCCATATAGAAAAGAAACAAGACTGCGAATCCTCCAAATAAGTTTTTTAAGGAATAGACGGGCTGTTTGATGTCTGGTTCTCTAGGCACTGGTTTGATGCAGTAGTTGATAAATGCTTTGAGATAGTCAAGTAATGGGATATGCTTTGTTTCTGATGGGTGCATTGTTGAATTCATTATTGTTAGATATGCTAATATACTATTGTTGATAGAAACATTTCTTGTCTTATTAGATAACGTAAAAGCGGGATGTGTGACTTTATCGCAATAAAAAAAAGGGATGCTGTAGTAGCATCCCTTCATTTTTAGAAATTAATTAAACCTCTAGAATTAGAGCTTTAATATTTTTTCATATTGTGTTACAGTTCCGTCAGTAATTTGTAGGATATATAATCCTGGCATCAACTCACTCACATCAAGAGCTGCGCCAAGATTGATTGATTGATTGCCGATTACTGTCTTTCCTCTCAAGTCAACTAACTGAAGATTAACATCACTTCTTTCAACATCATTTGCATCAAGGGTAATTGTCAAACTGTTGTTAACTGGATTAGGCGATACAGAGATTAGTTGTTCTGTATCTGTAGATTGACCACTGTTAGCATTTATAAGGTTAACATTGATCGTATTAAGACTACCATCATAGTATTCACTTGCTAAACCTTCTGTTTCAACATTGACTGTTACGAGGTTGCTTTGATCCATATTGATAACAAATAATGGTGTCTGTGCCTCTACCTTGATACTCGCAGTTGTATTCCAAGATATGACAAATGCTTGATCAGACAATACATAGTTGACCTCACTGAATCCCTCTAGTGCAGAAGTCAATGATTTTAGACTTGCTCCTTCAACATTCATTGCTAATTGAAGCCCCATCATCTCCACGTCCTCTTGTACATAGAATTGGATTTGATCGTTTACAATCTCGTATGTCACATCTATGCTTTCTCCATTTCTTGTGTCAACCACACTATTGTTCACATCACCTATTTTGATACCAGTAAAGTCAACCAGGTGAGTTCCTTCATCAGAGCAGAAGTAATCTTCGCTGATCGCAAAGTTGTCTCCATTGTCAGCTGTAGTATTATTGTGGTCAAATCTCCAACTTGTATTATTTGGGAAGAAATCTGTAATTCCTAAGATCACTTTTCTGATATCAACTAGATCCTGTGCTGTGACAGTCTTTGTATTGTTGACATCTGCAGCGATGAAATCAAGCTGATCTGTGAATGGTAAGATATTCAAGATGTGCCTTTGGATTAAAAGTATATCCAATGTAGAAACACCATTTATGTGATCAGTATCTAAGCTTGGCTGCATAGTGCATATGTCAGCATCAGTATTATACTCGTATTGACCATTGAAGTCTGATACCGTAGTAAAAGTACCTTCAGAATCATTGAACATCAACTGTACATCTGCCATAGGTACGTTGTTTCTATCTTTGATATCACCAAGTAAAGCAATTCTACCTCCAGCATTGCTACAACTAGCATTAAGCGAAAGATTCTCAATATCCCAAGCTGAGATAGGAGAGTCAATACCTACAGGACAATAAGGAAGCATCTCCACGACAAGCGTACCAGTTCCATCAATTGTAAATCCAGAAAGATCTATACTCAGTTGAGTGAATGTTTGTGATGTTGCTATCCCTGAAGTTTCTACAAGTGTCACACCATTGTCTAAGACTCTATATGCAAATAAAGTAGGGTAGTTATTAGCACCACTTCCTCCATTTGTAAATGCAAAGTTTTCTGGTGCAACATGAGAAAATGATACATCTTCCAATTCAACAGTCGCTCCAGCTCCAACACTATAATCAGTTTCAAAGATGAGTTTTCTGATTGAATTAAAATCTGGGGTACATTGGCTATATGCTGAAATACACATTGTCGTTGTACCATCTAGGCCTTCTGTGCATGAGTGGCCATTTGTTTCTGGGTTGACTCTGTAAATGCTACTACTGAGATCATCTATACAATCTAGTGAGTTAGCGAATACTGGTGTAAATTCTTCAAAGCTATTATTCGATAAAGTACACTCGTCAAAACCATAAGACACGATACCTGAAGCAAAAATATTGTCAACAGTTACGATTGTAGTAACTGTACCTTCACAGCCTTCATCCGTTGTAAATGTCGATTCATATGTTCCAGCTTCTGTGATTGTTTCTCCATCAATAACGATAGACCCACCTGGAACGATAGTGACATTTTCCGTAGTCATTGGCGCTTCAAACTCCTCTACTGTCAATACAATGATACTATCGCAACCTGCTGATGAAGTGTAGTTAAATGTAAAGGTGCCTTCAGTATCGATTACCTCACCGTCAAATATTATTGACTCACCAGGACAGAATCCATCGCTTACCTCATTTGTAATAACTTCAACTTCAGTAATAGTCACAGTAAGGATGTCAGTACATCCTGTATCTATATTGTCAACCATCTGCGTAAATATTCCTGCTTCATCGTATATCACACCATTGATTGTGACAGTACTTCCTTCACAGATTTGGCCTTCAGCTGACTGAGCACCCATAGCAGTTTCTGTCAAGGTCAATACCACGGTGCTATCACATCCTTCATCTGTCGTTAGGTTAGAGGTGTATGTGCCAGGTACTGTAAGTATCATACCATTAAATTCGTAGCTATCTCCTTCGCAGAATGAGTCTGAGATTTCTGTCATTTCAGTATTGTTGACTATGATTGTAATTTCTAATATGTCATTACATCCTGAAGCTCCAATTATTGTCTGAGTAAATGTGCCTGCATCACTATATTCAACATCATTGATTATAACAGTTTCACCTTCACAGATTGTCGCTGATTCAGTTGTTGTCATTACTGGTATCGTAGAGACACTCAATGTGACAGTACTATCACATCCAAGTTGTGTCATCAAGTCTGCAGTATATTCACCCGGTTCTGTGATTGTCATCCCATTGAAATCTAACATAACACCTTCACAAATTAGAGTATCTATATTTGTTTGTGCAGCTTCTGCAGTTTCGATAGTTACCGTTACAATTTCATTGCAACCAGTCATTTCGTTTGTGATAGTTTGCTCAAATGTTCCAGCTTCTGAAAATTCTGTATCATTGATTATTACAGTTTCTCCAGGGCAGAGAACTGCACTTTCAGCAGAGAAAATAGTAGGTGTCACTACAACTGTTACAACTTCTAAAAATGAAAACATTGGATCACAATCGAAAGATCCAGTAGCTGAGTATTCACCAGCAGTTGTCACAGTAATAGTCGGCGTTGTATCTCCTGTTGACCACACAACAGAATCGTAGTTGCCAATAGCTTCTAGTGTAGTAGACTCACCTTCGCAAATACTAGCACCACCTATTACAAACAGCTCGGGAACAAAGTTTTCACATGGATCTTCCTCCACAGTGGTGTTCTTACATTCTACTGTTGCGTCTGATGAGTTAGGATGGTAAGGTGATGCAGCATTTTCATCTGGATTTAGAGAATCTCCAGATGTATAAGTTGCAAAGTCATCCGAGAATAATTCCATACCTGCTCCATCAGTGATTACAATATTGTCAACCAATAATCCTTCTTCACCATCAGCTACCGCACTATTACCCGCAAATCTAAATTGTACTGTTCTCATTCCTTCAGCAATTGCATCTGCGTCAGCACCTTCTGATGGGAATGGTGCTGCCACCATCTGCCCATCAATAATTACTGTCATCATTGGTGGAGAAGCCGTTGCATCCCATGAGATTTCTACATCTACAAACTCATCGTTTACGAAAGCAGGGAAGTTAGCACCCGCGTTTTGAGAATCTCCTGACTCCGTAAATGCATAACCATTGCCATCATTTATTCTGAAATCGATCATCGCATTAGCACGAGAAGTTGATGAACCAGAGATATTGATAAATGCATCATTACTAGACGCATCTTTTCTTACAGTCGCTGTCATTGTTCCTACTGATACGGGGTCGGAGAAGCTAAATCTTAATTCACCTGTATCACCTGTGTCTGTATCAGTCACAAATCCATGCTGATCGGTACAATCACCTTCTTCACCTTCGTCTTCAGCATCTTGGCAATCTATAGTTGCGTCTGAAGAATTACCGTGATAGGGTGAGTTTGGATTTTCATCTGGGTTCAATGAATCACCTAAGGCATATCCATCATAATCATCTGAGAATAAGACATTCCCTGAATCATCTGTAAGCTCAAAGTCAAACACTGAAACTCCAGCGCCATTATCTTCAACTGCACTATTACTTGCGAATCTAAATTGTACTGTTCTCATTCCTTCAGCAATTGCATCTGCATCAGCACCTTCTGATGGGAATGGTGCTGCTACCATCTGACCATCTATAATGACTGTCATTGTTGGTGGCGATGATGTTGCATCCCATGAGATTTCAATATCTACAAGCTCATCATTTATGAAAGCAGGGAAGTTCGCACTTGCATTTTGAGAATCTCCGGACTCAGTAAAGGCATAGCCGTTATTATCATTGATTCTAAAATCTATCATCGCATTGGCACGAGAAGTAGAAGTTCCAGATATATTGATGAATCCATCATTACTAGATGCACCTTTACTTATTGTTGCTGTCATTTTACCAACTGGTACTGGATCAGAAAAGCTAAATCTCAATTCTCCAGTATCGCCTGAATCTGTATCAGTAACAAAGGCAAAAAGGTCACTACAATCACCTCCACCAGTCATTACTTCTCCATCACAATCTACCGAAGCATCTGATGAATTGGGATGGTATGGTGAAGTAGGATTCTCATCTGGATTCAATGAATCTTCGTCCGCATAACCTTCATAGTCGTCAGAAAATAATTCCATACCGTCACCATCTGTGATAACAAGATTATCTACTGATATGCCTTCATCACCATCAGCAATTGCACTATTACCAGCAAATCTAAACTGTACTGTTCTCATTCCATCGACGATTGCAGCTGCGTCTGCTCCTTCTGATGGGAATGGAGCTGCTACCATCTGGCCATCTATGATGACTGTCATCATAGGTGGAGACACAGTTGCATCCCACGAGATTTCCACATCAACATTTGTATCATTAGCGAAAGTTGGAAAGTTTGATCCAGCGTTTTGAGAATCTCCAGACTCAGTAAACGCATAACCATTACTATCGTTGATTCTGAAATCAATCATTGCATTAGCACGAGTAGTTGACGTACCAGAGATATTGACAAAAGCATCATTGCTAGATGCACCTTTGCTTATTGTCGCTGTCATTGTTCCTACTGGTACTGGATCAGAGAAGCTAAATCTTAATTCTCCTGTATCACCTGTATCCGTGTCTGTTACAAAGGCAAACAAATTGCCCTCACAGTCATCTCCACCACCGCCTCCAGTGTTCGTTCCATCATCGCACGCAAATATGATGTCATCGATTTGCGCTTCAACACCTTGGTTATGGATATAAAGCGAGATTGTATTTTCGCTTCCACTGTTAAATGAAATGCTTGCGGCTGTATATGAAGTCTGAGCACCATCGCTGAATGTTCCTAATACTGTACCATTACCGACAGGAAGGCTAGCACCATATCCACCACCAGCAAGTACATCAACTGTTACAGTTCCAAGATTAGCATCATCGAGGAAATATGCAAAGTTCAATGTGTAGTCGGTATTAGGCGACACTGTCATTTCTTGGTAACCTATTCTACTTCCATCATCTGGTAGTTTCATAGCCCAGTTTCCAGAATTGGAACTAGATGTAATTTGGATTACACCACCGAGATCTTCATTACGCCAAACCGCACGACTATCGCCTGGAGGGTCACCATTGGCATCTCCTAGTTCAAAATCACCTTCTAATACAGGTGGACAAATTTGAGCATAGCTTTCAGTAGAAACACTGAAGCCAATAAATAGACTTAAAACTGCAATGTATGCAAGTTTGAGTGTAGAGATATTCATTCTCATTTTTCAGGTTTTGTTAATAATTAATTTGATTGTAGGTTTTATCGCAGTAAAAGTTGCAAACTAAAATTTCGTATTACAACTATTCTATATCTCAACCATACTTTGATTGAAACACAGATAAATATCCAAAATTTAATTTGGTTAACCAATTTTATTAAAAGATTATTTTAGTGAAAAATCGATTACTTGCCACTATTGTATGGTAGTTGATAGAGTTTTCTACTATTGCTTAGCTTTTTCCAAAGGCAAGCAGGTCGATAGAAAATCTGTAAATTCGTCTCACTTAATATTTTCAGACTTAATATTTATGAGAATTATGACGCGTTACACAATCGGATTGATGTCTTTGTTTTTTGCTTTTACTTTTATACTGCAAGGACAAAGCGATAGTATCACTTTAGAAGCTTTGTGGAAGGATGGAGCCTACTATCCTAACTATATCCCTGGCTTTACCTTTATGGAAGATGGCAAGCATTATAGCCGCAAAGAAGATGATCAGATTGTCAAGTATGACCTGACTACAGGAGACAAGGTAGATGTCATATGGGATGCAGCTCAGTATAAAGGTGTTGCAGGATTTGATGGACAATTTGGATCGTATGAACTAGTCGATGGCGAGTCAAAACTGTTGATAACGGATAATGTTAAGTCAATTTATCGCAGAAGTTTTAGTGCTGACTATTTTTTATTTGACTTAGAGTCTAAGAAACTCTCAAGTGTATATGATAAAGGAATGATCCAATATGCTACGCTGAGTCCAACTGCAAATCATATTGCCTTTGTCTACGAGAACAATGTCTATATAAAGGACTTGGTATCTAATGCGGTATCTCAGGTTACTACTGACGGTGAGAAAAATCGGATTATCAATGGAGCTGCAGACTGGGTTTACGAAGAGGAATTCGCATTCGCAAAAGCGTTCTTTTGGAATGTAGATGGAACAAGTCTTGCCTACATGAAGTTCGATGAGACAGCAGTTAATGAATTTACGATGACCTTGCATCACAATGAAATGTATCCGATATATGAGACGTTTAAGTATCCTAAGGTTGGAGAACAGAATGCTACGGTGTCAGCTCATATCTATAACCTTAAAAAGGCAAATACGACGGATGTAGACTTACCTCATGATTCAGAAATGTATATCCCAAGACTGAAGTGGACCCAGGACCCTAATAACCTGTGTGTCTTTTGGTTGAATCGTCATCAGAATGATTTGACACTATATCTAGCTGATCGCAAAAAAGGTAAGACCAAAGAATTGCTAAAGGAGACGAACAAATACTATGTTGATATCACTGATGACTTGACCTTTACGGAAGATGGAGAATATTTTATCTGGACTAGCGAGCAGTCTGGGTATAATCATATCTATCTCTATGATATGAAAGGTGAGTTAGTCAAGCCATTGACATCTGGTGATCGAGATGTAGTCGCATATCAAGGAATGGATGAGATTAATAGAGATATTTACTATCGATCAATTGGTGATTCCGCAATGGACAAAGGGGTGTATAAGGTAAATATTGACTCTGGTCAACGGACTAACTTGACACCAATGTCAGGCACAAGTAGAGCACAGTTCAGTGGCAATTATGACTACTTTGTGAATACACACAGTACCATCAATACAGCTCAGACCTATACAGTGTATGACAAATTAGGTAAGCTTATCAGAGTGATAGAAGACAACTCTGAAATGGCTGATATACAAAAGAGTGTTGGGACGCAACCAGCTGAATTTTTCTCATTTACTCAATCGAGTGGAGTAGAGCTCAACGGTTATATGATCAAGCCAGCTGGGTTTGACGCAAGTAAGCAATACCCAGTCTTTATGTACCTATACGGTGGTCCAGGTAGCCAGCAGGTTACCGATGCTTGGAAAGGACAGAACTATTGGTGGTTTCAACATCTAGCAAGTCAAGGATATCTAATTGCGGTAGTGGATAATCGCGGTACTGGTGGACGTGGACAAGAGTTCAAGAAGATGACTTATATGCAGCTTGGAAAGTACGAAACAGAAGATCAGATAGATGCAGCTAAGTATCTAGGAAGCCTTCCATATACTGACGCCAACAGGATAGGGATATTTGGTTGGTCATATGGTGGCTATATGAGTAGCCTATGTTTACTGAAAGGTAATGACGTATTTAAAGCGGCAATCGCTGTAGCACCAGTTACTAATTGGAAGTGGTATGACTCAATCTATACAGAACGGTATATGCGTACATATGGTGAAAACACAGATGGCTATGATGATAATAGTCCTATCAATTTTGCTGATCGACTCAGAGGAAATTATCTACTGATACATGGTATGGCTGACGACAATGTCCACTTCCAGCATACCGCAGAGATGGCCAATGCTTTAATCAAGGCTAATAAGCAATTCGATACATATTATTATCCAAATCGAAATCACGGTATCTATGGTGACAATGCAAGGTTACATTTGTACACTAAGATGACAGAGTTTCTGATGGAGAAATTGTAAGGTATAAGATTTCTTAAATTAGGCATTTTAACAATTATGTACCTATACACAACCTGCAAGACTTGCTCAGCTAGGAATAGGATCAAATCTAATGCAACAACGCGTCCCGACTTAGAACGAGATAAAGGTGTAACTTTTGTTTTTAATTGTAAAGATTGCGCAATTAATCAATCAACTCACGTCAATGATGTGAGGGCAGAGATGTCTAGTTTTCCAATGGTTCTCGCAATTGTATTGGGTCTTGTATTAACTGTATTATTATATATTGTTGGGTGGATAGCGATGGCTACAATTGCCATTCCATTCTATATGTGGAGACAGCAGCAGAATGATGTACATTTCTTTAATAGCTATCGGTTGTAATTACTGTCTTCTCCAGCTCAATTGGTCTAATTAGTAAATGCTTTTCATCCCAAGATCTGTTTCAATAGATTCATTCCGTTTATGTTTTACACCAATTTTGTAATTGTAAAATCTTGACATTTCAATCGACTAAAGTTGGTTTGAGGAATCGTTTAGGTTTGCAGACTGTTCTGTTACTAATTGTTATTTAATATCACTCAATCTATTTAGATATGCGTTACTTACTCAATTCTATCATCCTACTGACAGCGTTTGCGGCTACGTCTCAATCCATCCCAGAACTTGGTAATGTTGATTGGCTTAGGTCTTATGACAAAGCAACAGCTGAGAGCAAAGAAACAGGTAAGCCTATTTTTATCTTGTTTCAAGAGGTGCCAGGATGCAGTACTTGCGTAAA
>CALISO010000023.1 GCA_938041445.1 uncultured Saprospiraceae bacterium | reverse complement strand
ATTCATAGCGATAAGTTGTATAGATTTAATGGATATTCAACAATACCAATACTAGAATTTAAAAATGTTGAAGGCCGACTTGTTGCAGTCATTCCGTATAAGCATGGTGACATATTTTTATGTCATAATAGTCCTGCCATATATCACTCTCGAGATACCACGGTATATTATCCTGATATAATTGTAAATCACCGTAACTGGGTCTACACTGAAGACAACTCGCAAGTGCACTTCAAATCCAAGAATGACATTTTCCTCTTTGATGAACTTTCACTCAGCTTTTCACCTTCCTCCTATCCATATAACCTAGGGATAGATACACTTTCAGTTACAAAATATGGATACTTCAACTCATCTGATACTTACATTTCAAGAATTCTCACTGAACCAAAAAAAATGAGTATTTATCAATGTTCGACTCAGAAACAAACTCTTATTGAAACCGATGGCATATACTATAAACAATTTCAAGACGGGACTGGTACCTACCTCTACATAAGAGACTCGATGCTCTATCAAACTAATCTCGTAGAAACTGACTCTACTTTACTCAAGTCTATAGACCCAAGAATTAATCCTGCAACTATAGTATCTTTTAGTGCCAACCAGGATCTATGTACAGTGGTAGAAAATGAGGGGACTCAGCGATACTATTTGGAAGTTGCAAGAGACGGAACTGTATCTTCACTAGGAGAAGTAAACCATTACTTTCACGGTCAAACAATTCTTGGAAGATCTAATGTCTGGGCAAATTCACATGAAGGCCTATACGAAGTTAATCCTTGTATCACCTTTTTTGATCCTAGTACTCCAGGCATGATCAATGCAATTCACTCTGTTGTAAGTTGCGATGATGGCTCTATTTATATTGGTGGATATGGTGAAGGGATTACTCAATATAAAGATGGTAAATTCAACAAAGTACCTGACCTTATATCAAATTTACGTGAAAATCTTATTCTACCAGGAGGATTGGAGATGCCAGACAATTCTGTAATGATGATTACTTCAGGAGAAAAGCCATTTATCTCGATTAAAAATGACATCGTTACAAAGAGACAATGTGCCTTAGAAGATGGATCAATTGTAGTTGATAAAGGTTACTTTATCGACACACTCCAATCTGGTCAATTAATACTTGGAATGCAGAACTTAGGCCTTGGCTTGGTCCAAGCGATCACTGACACTACCTTACAAATCAAAACAATAGGCGATAAAAAAGGAAATCTATTAAAGAATGTCTTGACAGCAACAGAAGATCATTCAGGAAAAATCTGGATGGGAAGAGCTAGTAAGGGTGTTGCAGTTTATCTACCTGAAAAAGATACAGCTTATACCTTCTTGAAAAATAAAAACAAACTAAACATTGGTGTGATGTCTTCAGATCTTGATGATCAAGGTAATCTGTGGCTTGGCACGACTGCAGGGTTATACTTATTAGAAAACCCAGACAAATTTGATCCTGATCTTGATGACTTTGACTCAAGCTGTCGCCAAATCAATCTACCAGATGGATATCAAGAAATCCTAACAGTAGTCAAGAAATGGAAAAACTATTTAATCATTTGTGGTAAAAAGGCTGTCTACTTCGTAGATCAAGAAAAGTTCTATAAAGATGATAGACAAAGTACACCGTATATCAATGCACTCTTCTTTGGCCAAGATTTAGAAGGAGATGGAGCAGATCAAAACACCATAGCAATTGACAAGGATGAGAATATCTGGATTGGTTGTCAAACTGGTCTAGTTAAGATCAATATGTCAATCCTAGAGTTTGACACGATCCCAATACAAATCAAAATAGAGGAAGCCAAATCAGGAGAGTCTCAAGTCTTGACTTCTCATAATACAATTGAAGTACCTAGTGACAACAGAAACCTTCAGGTCACCTATGGCCCCATTAGCAACCCTTCATTAAAGAGAAATATTTTCTTTGATTACACCTTGATAAACAACTCTGGTGACACTTTAATTGCTGATCAATATACTCAAGATTGCAAAGTTACGCTTCCATACATACCTCCAGATAATTATACACTTAGTGTCAGTGCAAGAAAAAATGGTATCATTCAGCACACATTAACGACTAAGATATTTGTGCCCAAAACTTTATTGGAAACAAACGGTTTTTGGATAATTATTACATGCACATCGGTAGGCCTACTCTACTCCATTGCAAGAGCTAAAAACGAACGTCTCACTTCTGAACTTTTAGTTTCGAGACTAAATCAAGAGAAAGAATCATTAAGCGTTCAAGCAATCATTAGTTCATTTAATCCTCACTTCATTAACAACAGTCTACATTGGATACAATCAAGATATCGACATGACCAAGCACTAGTCTCACTCGTTGACAAATTGTCAGACAACATTAGATACATCTTCCTGAAAACGCGACAAGGTATTGCAGTTCATAGGTTATCTGAAGAACTCAAGATAGTCCAGAATTATGTCGCTGTCCAAAACTTAAGATTCAATAATAAGATTCAACTAAAGCTTCCGAATCAAAAGATACTAACAAAGTATGAAGCAATGAACCTAATACTTTTACAACTTCAAATCCACGTCGAGAACGCCATCGAACATGGACTCAACAATCGAAAGGGTTCTTCAAGTATAGAAATTGAAATCCAAGAAAAAAATAGAGATACTATCATCTCAATTATAGACGATGGAGGAGGCAGGCATAATGCTGCCACACTCCAATCTGCAGGCACGCAACAAGGATCGCTAATGCTTGATCAGCTTCACAATATATTCAATCAAAAAAATTCTAGAAATATGAAAACAACCTATATTGATGGTATTTTTTCAACTACTGAAGGAACACCCTATGGCACAAAAGTGTCAATCACCATTCCCAAAAACTATAGCTATGCTCTGTAAGTACAAAGTATGTGTCATTGATGATGAAGAAGATATACGCAGCCATCTCGTTGAAGCAATTAACGAATCTGAAGAATTTGAAGTAATTGGAGAGATTGGAGACTTCCACGGAGCAGTCGAGATGATTAGCACGCTTGAACCTGATGCTATCTTCCTAGATATAAAAATCTTAGAAGGAAATGCCTTTCAAGTTATCAAATCATTAAAGCAAAATGGAATTAAACTACCAGCCATTATCTTAAATACTGGTTTCACCGATTTCGAATATGCAGAAAAAGCCATCAACGAACACAAAGATTGTGTCATCAAATTACTTAGAAAACCATTTTGGGAAAATTGGAATGAAACAAAACATGAAATTACTCTAGCAATCGGATTACACCAAAAAAAGTATGCGACCAATCAAGTTCAATATTCTCAGAAAATAAAAATAAGATCAAAAAACAATATCTGGTTTGTTGCTTTTGAAGATATCCTATATATTCAGATACCTGAAGTTCTCAAAGGTAAAGGTAAAATAGAAGTCATTACAAAAAATCAAACTTTACACGTCAATAAAACCTTAAGTCAAATTGCCTATGAACTTCCAAATGAATTTCTAAGAGTAAGTAGGTATGCCGTTATCAACAAAAACTACTTAACCAAGGTTGATCGAGATGACTATATTGCTGTATTGAGTAGTGGCCATCAAGTTGGAATTGGACAAAACTACTTGAAAAAAATATTAGAAAATTAGCAAAAATGTTGACTTAATACTGATTATGATTTCCTTCTTGTACAATTATTAAGTCAATGATACAATAGACGAAAACAAACCGCTTCCCACCAACTATTCCACCATCCATATCGCATTGCCCAACAATGCTCCTCCTTGTAGCCAATATCCTCTAAAGCAAGGATTATCCATTAAGAAAATACAAGTCCCTTCTCCTTTTTCTGTGATAACCGCTGCTGCAGTGTTAGGTATTGTCAATCTATTGCTCTCTGAAACAAAGCCACTTGCAACAGGATTCTCGCTGTAAGTCATTGGTAGTAGTCCAGCTGTACTTTTGTAAAATGTGTTGCCTCTATGAAAGACTTCCATTTTGCCGTCACTATATCCATACCCCAGCGGTGATAAGGTATCAACATTGACATTTAAGATTGCGCCACCAATGGTCTCCACCCCTCGTTCTCTTTCTGACAGATTATCCCTGTCAGGTGCATACCTTGTTGCCGTTGTCAGATTTTGATCAATACCCCAGTCCATAGCTGACTTTATACCGATAAATTGTCCTCCATCATCTATCCATTCGATCAACTTTTCTGAAAAAATCGGATGCATATTTCGGATATTACTTGGCATAATGATGACATCATATCTATCAAGTGCTGACTTAAGATTACGTGTGATATCTAAGAGAGTCACTGGTACATCCCACTTGTTATCTAATGTATACCAGATTGATCCTGCATCATATCCATTAGCACCCCGACCGATGAGTAGAGCAATCTCTTTAGACTTCAATGTTTGAATTTGTTTCTTAGAAATTTTAGATCTATCTAAGGCTAATATCTCGATTTCTCCATTCTCAACTATCGGTCTCAGTAAACTGTCTACAGTTGCGTTGGATGGTACTATCATTGAACCAGCTTCAAAAACAATTTGATTGACCTTTTTTGGCTGTTTTAATACTTCAACGGAAACGTCACTATCAAGTAAAGCTTGCAATGCCTTTGGCGCCATATATTGACCCCAATTAATGATGTATTGTTGTCCTCTGCTTAGAGAAGGTAATTGCGGTATTTGATCTTCATCACTTGATGGTCTAATGGCAATCACACTATGTTCCGCTCTTACCTCAAGGTCAAATGCCATAGGTAACGTCCAAGTAGATACATCATAGAAGATACTATCTGGAAACTCAACAGTTGGCTCCATCATAGACTTAAGAAGTATATACTGAGGCTGGTCAAGTGATATGTAAAGTCCATTGGTACCTTCTTGTTGAGATTCAATATGATGTGTATCAAACCACTCTTCAAGGTAGGACATCACATAACTATCCTCACTGGACAGATGATACCCTTTGATAGAATCGGCAGCTGCATCTTTTATTCTATTCTGAAAAAATGCTTGCTTGTATTCCACAAGATCTTTTCTCATATCAAGACACGACTCCCAGGTTGAAAATGATGTGACTACTTGATTACGAATAGCAAAAGGAAAACTCAATAATCCATTATTCGTCTCTTGTAAGTGACCTTCAACTCCAGCTTGCTCAAATAAGATACCGACACTACCAAGTGCATCTGGGTATGTACTTCCCTTGCCATAATAATAATCATCAAATCGTTCTTTAGTAAAGTAGTCACTCCCAATAGAATCCAGATATTTAATGTGAAAGTGAGAGATCTCTTCTGTCAGGTCTTGGTTGCGCTGAGGTGTCAGAAGGTTAGTCCGCTCAGGTACTCCTGGTTGAAAAAAGAAGGTAGTGTGCTTACCCATTTCGTGATGATCAGTCAAAACATTGGGATACCACTGGTGAAATAATCCAACTCTTCCTCGACTCTCTGGATGTGCAAGTAGCAACCAATCACGATTCAAGTCAAACCAATAATGATTACCTCGACCAGTAGGCCATCGTTCGTGAAATTCTATACTCATAGGATCAGGGTTAAGATTACTTGAGCGATGGCTGTTTACCCAAGTGGAGAATCGATGAAGTCCATCAGGATTCATACTTGGGTCAAATAAGATGACCGAATTATCCAACAAGTCTTTTGTAAAGCTGGCACGACTAGCAGCTAGATAGTAGGCCGTCAACATCGCAGCATTACTTCCACTCGCTTCATCACCGTGGATACTATAGCCTTGATACAGGACTGAAGGTAGGTCGCTAATATCATTATCTCTATCAGGTGATCTTACAAGATTGACGTGAGATGTTTGAATTTCATCTATTCTATTATGATTCTCCTCAGAGGTGATTGTCAACACTATTAATGGTCGTAACTCATGGCTGAGAGCATAGGTGTCAAGTGTAATACGAGGACTTTCCTTATCTAAGATATTGAGATATTCTACAAGTTCATCGTGGGAGATATGTCGTTGACCTACCTGATAACCTAGATAATCTTCAGGTAATGTGATACTCTGATCATACGATTCTACTGGCAAATAGTAATTGAGATCTACTTCAGCATATTGCCCTTGGAGATCATACACTTGGAAAAATGCAAAACAAATGCCAATCAAATTGATTAAATGAGTGAGTCGATGTATTGTCATCTGACTAAGATAGATTACTTTCACGATACATCATACTAGGAAGACATTTGCATCAGCAAAAACGCATATATGGAACTCTATCAAACACTTATTCTATGGGCAGCAGGAGTTATGCTTGTCTTACTATTACTCAACTTGTACATCAGATTCCGGGTGTGGAAACACTATGTTATTCTGAGTAAGAACAAGGTGGATATACCGACCAAATATTTACTTAATAAAGCGAAACTTGAGAGTGAAATCATTCCCAAATATCCTGACTTTGCCGACAACATACTGGCCTTCAATAAGCACCTCCAGATATCACTCCGGATAGTGTCAATTGTGCTAGTGTTGATTACATTACTTGCAGCGGTCATTTTCTACTTTAGAGAATGATATATTTGTGGTATAATACTCATAGCTGACACTATGAGTGGATTCAGATTAAGTAACGCTTCTTGGTCAATAATAGCTTTAAACTAGTACCGTTACCTATTGTATCTGAAGACCTTATTATACTTTACATCGACGAAATGAAGAAAATCTACACCGGTTTAACCCTTACCACCTTGATCTTGATGATGATGGGCTGTACTAACTTTAGTGCTACTGATCTAAATCCATTTTTTGTCACATTCGAGGATCCGACAATATCAACCATCCCAGTTCAAGGTGCCCCTACACATAATATCAGAGACGCCTGGATCTTCACTCAAGATCAGGAGTTGGGACCATTTGAGATGCCGGTGACTCTTCCTATTATTGATGATGCCGAGACTACGGAGTTCAGGATTTTTCCTGGGATAAGGGAGAATGGTAGAGAGTTTGTGCCTATAATCAATCAATATATGGAGCCTGTCACATTCTCTATTGATTCGGAGGAGGGAGAAACATATCTCACGAATCTTGAATTCAAGTACTTTGATAATGTTGTCTTTGATTTTGTTGAAGATTTTAGTGGTAATCACCCATTCACCTTAGAAAATGATGAATTTGAAGGGTCAACATTTACCGTCATTGATGACCCTCTTGATAGCAGCAACAAGGTCGCAGAGTTATTTGTCGATGCTGACAATCCAGTTATTGAAGTGTTTACTACGACATTATTTTTACCTGGAGACTTTAATAATAATGCCTACCTGGAAGTAGAATATACCAATACAGCTGCGTTGACTATCGGAATTATGAAGATTAATGCCGGTGGATATCTGATACCTGAGTACTTTATCATTCTTAATGAAACAGCAGAAAGGAATAAAATCTACCTGGACATTGGAAATCTAATTTCTGATCCGACAGTAGGACAGTTCAGTCTTCTGCTCAACTTGAGTATCAATGGTACATCAGCTACAGAAGGAGAAGCACAAATTGATAACATCAAATTGATGCATCTTTAAGTCCACTACACAACCGAACCCCCATTAACAGTTAGATGAAAAGCCAACGGAGAGTAGAGTTAGTGTTATATCGATTGCTGGACTTCTTGTCAGCAATGCTAGCTTGGTTGCTATTCTTTATTTTCAGGAAGCGGCTTGAGGATACGACTATTACTCTTGCAGAAATATTCTCTGATGACAAACTCTACCTCGGTATTCTCATCATCCCTATAGCTTGGATGCTATTGTATGCACTCTTCGAAAAGAATGCAGATATCTATCGCAATAGTCGGAGCCACACATTGTATATGACACTAATTTTGTCATTTATCGGGACATTACTATTATTTTTCACAGTGTTGCTTGACGATCAAGTCTTTGAAGTCACTAATTACTTCAGACCATTCTTTAGATTATTGTGCCTACACTTTGGAATCACCGCCACTGTTAGAATGATCTATCTCACTCTCGCAAAGAGAAGGCTCAAAGCTGGCAAAGTCAACTACAATACACTACTCATCGGTGGAAACGCTAAGGCAATTGAGCTATACAAAGAAATCACTGGTCGCCCCTATTCTTTAGGCTATCACTTTGTCGGATATGTAGATACTAATGGACCAAGTAAGGATTTAATGGGAAAGCACTTACCCTTACTTGGAACAATTCAAGATATAAAGTCACTCATAACAGAGCACAATGTAGAAGAAGTCATCATTGCCGTTGAGACAGCTGATCATAATAAAATCAAAAAGATTCTCAATATCCTTGATGACTACCTAGAACGCATTCTCATCAAGATAATCCCAGACATGTACGATATCATGGTAGGTACTGTGAAGATGAATCATATACACGGTACTGCACTGATAGAGATAGATACTGAACTGATGCCTAGGTGGCAAAAAATCTTCAAACGCGTATTGGACTTGAGTGTCAGTCTGATTGCATTGCTGATTCTTTCACCTCTCTACCTATTTATTGCACTAAGGGTAAAACTCTCCTCAGAAGGCCCTATATTCTTCAGACAAGAACGGATAGGATTAGGAGGTCAACCATTTGAGATTATCAAATTTAGAAGTATGCGTATCGATGCAGAAGCAGCAGGACCACAGCTATCAAATGATACTGATCCTAGAGTCACATCTTGGGGACGCGTCATACGCAAATGGAGATTGGATGAGTTACCACAGTTTTGGAATGTCCTCATTGGGGAAATGTCACTCGTAGGTCCACGACCTGAAAGACAATTCTACATCGATAAGATCACAGAAAGAGCACCACATTATAAGCATCTACTCAAGGTCAGACCCGGTATTACAAGTTGGGGACAAGTGAAGTATGGTTATGCATCTACTGTAGATCAAATGATCCAACGACTCAAATTTGATATGATCTATATCGAAAATATGTCTCTTGCTCTAGACATCAAAATCTTGTTCTACACGCTATTAGTATTGATTCAAGGTAAGGGTAAGTAAATCATCTAGCCGCAATAGCGAGATTCTTGGTATTTTTACACCAGTGAACCATCATTATCACATATTAAAAGTGTTCTGTGTAGTTGCCATCTCCTTTCAAGCAATGATTGGAACAGCACAATTGAATATGAAGGCTGGCTTTACAACAATGTATATACAGGCCTCAGACTTCAATGGTGTCATTCAAGAATTCAATATAGCAGAGGCAGAACAATTGCAAAATCCAATACCTGATTTGCATTTCTTGAATGGTATCCAAGTTGGTCTCAGATATAAGTTTGATGTGATTATGGTAGACTTTACATGGGAAAATACCTTGCGAAAACGTGATGGGTTTGGTGAAACTGCCGATGGAGCCTTATTTGAAAGGGAGTATTTCTTCAACTTCAATACCCTAAGTCTAAGTCTTGAGACACGTTTGACCCCTAACTTCCACTTCAGTGCCGGAGTGGGTCGTCGAACTTTCAGGATAAGGAGAGAGATCGGGAACTCAGACAAAAAAATCAATATCTCAAAGTCTGACCAATACTACCTACAGGTAAAACCCATCTTCGTCATCTCCCCTTATGCTCGGACACCATTAGCGTTGTCTCCATTCGTCATCTACCCACTCTCTGAGATTGGTCTTGGGGGTTTCCGAGAAGATCTAGATCTTCCCTCTGCTAACTCAAACGAGCGATTTGTGAGTTTTGGACTATCATTGGTATATTACTATGGTGGATCGGTGAATTGATTTTGGGAGAATTCATTTGAGATTATGCAACAACCACTCTCCTACCGCCACAGTATCCCATTCTACATAGAAAAATCAGCAGCAGAATACCAAAAAGATCAATACGAAAGGTATGATCCAATGGTGATCAGACAAACGAAAAATCATCTAGTCGACCATCTTTGGAATTATTCACCATTTGGTTCTATCTACACTTTTGCAGAAGCTCACTACCCAACTACTCCATTGACTAACATCCTAGATATCGGCTGTGGTGTCGGTAGATGGATTGGTGACTTAGCTATGCGGTATCCTCAAGCAGAGTCTTGGGGAATCGACTACAGCTATCAGATGCTTAAGCAAGCGAACCTATATTGGAAAAGCAGTACTCAAGTTTCTCTTGACCTTTCCTCAAAGGGGTTCCCTGAACTGATAATTCTAGATGGTCAACAATTGTCAAACCTCAATCTTGGGTTAGCAAAAGCTAATAACCTCCCATTTGATAATAAAAGTCAAGATCTAGTAGTGAGCAGCTTTCTACTTGATCGACTTGACGACCCATTAGCAGGGCTCAAAGAAATGCATCGAGTATTAAGACCAAATGGCACAATCATTGTTGCAACTCCGCTCAATTATACTCGGGCTGAACTATGGGACACATTCTATCCCCCTGAAAAGTTAAAAGCTGCATTCATAGATATAGGGTTTGATATCACCGATTGGAAGACAGATATCCTCCTACATGAGCCAATTGACTTCCACGGCAATGCGGTGAGGTGGAAGTGTTGCTGTATAGCGGCGAGAAAGTTTTAGCTTACTACTATGCAACCCACATTTGGGTAACCAAAAACCACACTATTTAGTAAAATAGATATTGTCCTTGACTATACACAACTGATTCAATAGTAAAAACCCACACACAATACTGTTTATAAGCACAACTTGAGGTTTAAATCCCTTCAGTTTGTTAGTTAGGGTGGCGGTGAGGTCGCAAAAATACTGTCCGAATGAGTGAGTTTATTTTTGCTTGATTTTTTTGCTTCGTTTTTTCATCTAAGGAAAAAATGAAGTTGCTGATCTAAATCATCCCAACCAAAAATTTAGCAAGTATTCAATATGTTCAATCGTCCGAGAAGGCTCTACATATCTGTAATTACACATATAAAACACTCACTTGGTCTTTTCCGTATCCCCCCAAATTTACTCAGTGTCCTACCCTTTATCAAAGGCACGCTTCATCAAGTCAGCTTGTTGCTTATCGTGTATTTTCTTAAATCCTGTTGCAGGCGATGCAGCAAAGTCTCTACTGATCACATCAATATCCGTCTTTCTCCAGTACCTCAATAGATACTGCCAAGCTCCCATATTCTGCGCCTCTTCTTGTACCCAAACCGTTGGTACCTTGTAAGACTTAAGAAGTTTATTGACTTGAGCCTCAGGGAATGGATATAATTGCTCTATTCTTGTGATCGCTACCTTGCCAAACTTGTCAGGATTTGCCTCTCTATGTTGAAGAAGATCGTAGTATACCTTTCCAGTACAAAGAATGTGTCTAGTCGCCTTTCTGCTTGATACCTCGCTATCAGGGATGACTTCTTGAAACTTCATCTTTGTCGCATACTCTTCAAATGCAGAGACACACTTTGGATGTCGCAAGAGTGATTTTGGTGACATCACTATAAGAGGCTTACGATACTTGCGCTTCAGTTGTCTTCTCAATGCATGGAAGAAGTTAGCCGGTGTAGTGATATTTGCAACTGTCATATTGAAGTCTGCACAAAGCTGTAAGAATCTCTCTAGTCTTGCACTGGAGTGCTCTGGTCCTTGACCTTCATTACCATGAGGGAGCAACATGACTAGACCACTATTACGCTGCCACTTACTCTCTCCAGTTGTCACAAATTGATCAACCATAGACTGAGCACCATTGTAGAAGTCTCCAAACTGAGCTTCCCATAAGACTAGATTGTCGGGGTGAGCTAATGAATATCCATATTCAAATCCCAGGACTCCAAACTCAGATAATAAGGAGTTAAAAATTCTGAACTTACCTTGCTTAGGATCAATACCGTCAAGTCTATTATACTCTTGGAATGTCTCTGCGTCATTGAAGACTGCGTGCCTGTGGGAGAATGTACCTCTCTTGACATCTTGTCCACTCATCCTGACGTCCTTACCTTCCAATAAGATAGAACTGTAAGCAGCTAACTCTGCCAATGCCCAATCAGTCATCTTAGCATCCAATAGTTTTTTCTTTCCCTTCTGTAGTCTTTCCACTTTTGAAAGTGGATTGAGGCCTTTAGGGTATGTCATCAAGTGCTTGAATATTTTATCCAACTTTGCCTTGCTTATACCTGTTTCTGGACTTGTAGCAGCATCTTTGACGTCAGTCGTCAACTGTAACTTCTGCCAAGCCTTTTCAGGTTTTTGATATTCATATTTTACAGATTTCTCTTTGACAAGGTTGAGCCTATCTTGTAGAGTTCCCCAGAATGAAGTTTCCATCTCTTCAGCTAGCGCCATATCTATATCTCCTCTAGCAGTCAATGTCTCGACATATAGCTCTCTTGGGTTCTTATGTTCGTCGATGATATTGTATAACATCGGCTGAGTAAACTTAGGATCATCTCCTTCATTATGACCATGCTTACGATAGCATACCATATCTATGAACACGTCACTATTAAACTTTTGTCTGTATTCTGTAGCTAATGTCACGGCAAATACAACTGCTTCTGGATCATCACCATTTACATGGAATACTGGAGCTTGCACTAGGCTCGCTGCCGCTGTACAGTATGTGGACGACCTTGCATCATCCCAATTAGTCGTGAATCCTATTTGATTATTTATTACTAGGTGAATTGTACCTCCAGTGTAATATCCTTCTAGCTGACTCATTTGTACAGTCTCAAATACAACTCCCTGTCCAGCTACGGCTGCATCACCATGGATAAGGATAGGAAGGATTTTATCATAGTCACTTCCGTAAAGGATATCCGCTTTAGCTCTCGCAAATCCCTCTACTACAGGATTAACGGCTTCTAAGTGTGATGGATTTGGTGCTAGCTTGAGGTGTATATCTTTACCGTTGGCAGCTTTGACCTTTGACTCAAAGCCAAGGTGGTACTTCACATCACCATCGCCAAAACTCTGCTCAGGCAGTGCCATCCCTTCGAATTCATTAAATATCTGATCATAGGTCTTACCCATAATATTAGCGAGTACGTTTAGCCTTCCACGGTGAGCCATACCAATGACGATCTCTTCGACTCCGCCTTTCGCTCCTTCTTCAATCATTGCATCAAGTGCAGCAATAGTACTTTCTCCACCTTCAAGACTAAATCTCTTCTGACCTATATATTTAGTGTGGAGAAATTTTTCAAAAACAACTGCACCATTGAGCTTTGATAATATTCTTTTCTTTTGTTCTTTATCTAGACCATATCCACCTGTCAAAGCTCTGTTTTCTATTTTCGACTTGAGCCACTCACGTTGCTTCCGTTTTTCGATATTCGCATATTCGAACCCAATAGGTCCACAATAGATATTATCAAGTTTAGCTATGATATCCTTCAGTTTGGCTCCAGCCAGCCCAATCTCACCACCGATCTGAAAAGTCTCCTCAAGGTCGGCATCAGTAAGACCATAGTCAGCCAAATTCAAACCAGGGTGTCTATCTTTTCTTTCTTTGAGAGGATTAGTCTTAGATAATAGGTGTCCTCGGCTTCTATATCCGTTGATAATTCCAAATACTCCAAACTCTTTTGAACTAATAGATTCACCTGTAGCGGATCCATTTCCTGAGTGAAACTCAAATCCTTCAAAGAATAATCTCCAATTAGAATCTACAGACTCTGGATTGGAAGAATACTGGGTATACAATGCATCTATGTATGTAGGGTCTGCATTGAAAATGTATGACAATTGATTCATATCTGGTGATACTGTAACGTTTCGTAATTAATGTTGTCTAGGTCAGTTCTATGGATTTCAAAAATCGTCAAAAAGATGTGTATTCTCTCATCTGATTAAAAAAGTCATCCAAATCTAAGGATATCTGCCATAAAAGGTACAAATGAAGTCGGTTATCTTGACGAAAAGAACACTATTACCATTTATTTAATTACTTTTGCGTTCCAAAAATTAAAATCGAAAGATAGATATGGCACATCACGCTTCAGCAAAAAAGAGAATTAAGCAAGACGCGAAGAAGAGACTTCAGAACAGATATTACAAGAAGTCAACGCGTACAGCAATTCAAAAATTAAGAGAAATGGAAGATGCTAAAGCAGCATCTGAGTACTACCCTAAGGTAGTGAGTATGATTGATAAGCTTGCTAAGAAGAATATCTGGCATAAAAATAAAGCATCTAATCTAAAGAGCAATTTGTCTAAGCACGTTAAGAACTTAGCAAGCTAATAGTTTAGACCAACGATCTACGTTAAAGTAAAAAGCTACTGTTATTCTTAATTGAATTGCAGTAGCTTTTTTTATATCCGTTATTAGCATTGAGTATCTAACATAATACTCAGATTATGGTCTACCAAGAAATATCTTCTTCTATCTCTGGATCAGCTGATGTTGATTCAGCAGCAGCCTCAGTAGAAGTTTCCGGTGTTGCTTCAGTTGACGATTCTGCATTAGGATTAGCTTCTGCCGCTGCAGCTTCAGCTTTCTGCTGAGCTTCCCACTCTGCCTGACGCTTCTCATATAAGTCATACTCAAAGTCCGGCATCAAATCAGTCTTGACATGATTAATTGCGTCATTAAGACTGTTCTGAAAACGATTAAAATCTTCCTTGTAGAGAAAAATCTTGTGTCGCTCGTACCCATCTTCATTAAACTTACGAGTACTCTCCGTTAATGTTAGATAGTAATCACCACCCTTTGTTTGTTTCACATCAAAGAAGTAAGTCCTTCTCTTTCCTGCTCTGACCTTTGACGAGTATACACTCTCAAATCTGTTGTTGTCTTCGCTCACGTTGGTTTTAGTTTAGATTATAATATTAGCTAAACTAATATATTTTTTAAATATCAGGGGTTGACCAAGTGTTATTTTATATATGTGGATGACACTTTTTGTCTATTGTGAGCGAGAACTACATTAGGGAGGAGTGGACTAGTATCTCGCGATACCCTTAGTCATACTTCTGATTCTCGACCATATCGTAGTAGTAACCACCCTTTTCTATCAAGTCCTTGTGATTACCCATCTCTACGATCTTCCCCTTTTCTATGACCATAATTGAGTCAAATGTAATATAGTGTAAGATCCGATGAGTGACAATAATTGTTGTTTTGCCCGTAAGATTCTCAGACAAATACCCGAGAATAGCTTTCTCTGTCTTTGTATCTACTGCTGACAAACAATCATCGAGTAAGAAGAGATCAGGATCTTTAATCATCGCTCGAGCAATCGATATCCTTTGCTTCTGCCCACCTGAGAGTGTCACACCGCGTTCTCCCACGAGTGTATCATAGCCATCGGTGAATTGGAGAATGTCATCGTGGACATCGCTGCCTTTAGCAGTAGCGATCACTTTATCAAGACTTACACCTTCTACTCCAAATGCAATATTGTTCTCTATGGTATCAGAGAAGAGAAATCCGTCTTGTGGCACATAACCAACTTGACTTCTCAATGAATCAATATCCATTTGATCAATCGGAATCCCGTCAATCAATATCTCACCAGACGTCACATCATACATCCGAGTAATGAGCTCGCAGATTGTACTCTTTCCAGATGCAGTCCTCCCCATAATCGCCATCTTCTGACCAGGCTCAAGAGTGAAGCTGACATTATCCAAGGCCATTATGCCAGTATCAGGATAAATAAAGGTTACATTTCTGAACTCAACTCTACCAGTAAGATCGATTGGATCTTCACTTGTATTTTTAATCTGTGGTTCTGTATCAAGTATCGCATAGATTCGCTTTGATGAAGCTTCTGCTTGCTGAATAATAGAGGCTATCCATCCAATAGATGTGAATGGCCAAGTCAGATAATTGACATAGATAATAAACTCTGCAATCGTACCCGGCATCATCTTACCCTCTCCTACCAGCTTACCACTGACGTAGATGGTCAACAATGTACTCAATGAGATGATCAAGATCATCAATGGAAAGAAGAAGGCATTAACCTTGGCAAGGCTCATTGACTTTTCTTTGAAATCCTCAGACACTTGCGTAAATTTCTCTCGAAATCTGTCCTCTACTCTATAAGACTTGACAACACGTATCCCAGAATAGACCTCTTGGGAATTCGCTGTCATTACAGAAAGTTGCTTTTGAATCTCCTCACTCCGCTTATTGATCATTCTACTGACATAGTAGATAGACAGTGATAGG
>CALISO010000022.1 GCA_938041445.1 uncultured Saprospiraceae bacterium | reverse complement strand
GCAATGTCATTGTCATTAGCAATGTCATTTGGATTGTCATTATCACCAGGCATACTATCTGCATCTGGTGTATCTGCTCCGCCATCCGTATCACTTCCACCTGTGATCTCTGCATCATTGATGAGGCTCGTGCCCATAAATGTTGCATCGATTACTGCTTCTACTTCGATACTCACACTTGATCCAGCACCTACGAAGTCTATCGTCCAGTCTCCAGGCGCATTCTCTAACACTCCCATCTGACCTGCTACTAAGGTAGGTACACTTAATCCTGTTGGATTATAATCTGCTACATCTACATCATAAGCATCAAGTGTTCCTTGATTGTAGACTGTGATCGTAAACTGTACCGTACTCCCTGGCATAAATGGCGCAGGTGTTGCTGTCAAATTGATCTCCTTAGTCAAGGCTAAATCAAATACCGAAATATCACCACAAGCTTCATCAATCTCATCTACTGTTCCATCTCCATTAGTGTCTAATGTACTTTGGTTGAATAATCCTTCTCCAGCTGCACCAGATGCTAATCCACCTGCTCCACATTGGTCTAAGCTATCATCTCCACTTCCATCAGAAAGATCAAATTCAACATCAAATACTAAAGTAAATGTATGACAGCTTCCTGCTGTTAAACTCTGGTTATTAGTCAACGTCCATCCGCCAGCTGGAGGTGTCAATGGAATTAAAGTACCGCTTGAAGGTATCGTTGAACTATAGACAGCGCTTGTAATATCAATATCATCATCGAAGAGTGCTTCATCTTTTAACGTGTAGGCACCATCTGCTCCACCATCATTACAGACTTCTATTTCGTATGTGACTTGGTAGGTATTTCCCCCTAGACTTACTGGTTCTCCTACAAGTGTCTTTTCGTGATAAATGTGGGGTAGATCAGCACAAGCATCATCTGTTTCTTCTGCTATTCCATCATTATTTTCGTCTAGGCTACTGACGTTATAAAGTCCTTCGCCAGGACTACCTGGATCTGAACCTCCAGCTCCACAAGATGTATAAACTTCATCACCAGGAGAACTACCAGAGTTAAGATCCATCTCAACACTTACAACTAATGTATAAGTTTGTACACCTCCTCCAACAATATCCTGAGCACTTGATAAAGTCCAAGGACCAGTACCAGCTAGTGCAGTTGGACCTGGGTTAGCAACATTACCTGCTGCATCCGTATCATATTCTGCACTGACTATTATGATATCCGTGTCATATATTGGTGTATCAGTCAAAGTATAACTTCCAATTGCTCCGCCCAAGTTTTCGACAACAATCGTATAGGTTACATCCCATGTCGTCGCACTCGTTTGTATTAGTGTACTGATGCTCTTTGTGTGTACCAAATATGGTAAGTCTCCACATGCATCATCTTCTAAGTCCCCTTCCCCATCTTCATCTAAGTCTAAGTAGGCATTATTATACAAGCCTTCTCCTATTGTAGGTGAACCTAAAGTCCCTGACTCACACGAATTATATTCTTCATCTCCTGCACTATTTGCATCTTCTAAATCCATGCAGACATTATATTCTAATACATATGTATGTGTACCTCCAGCAATGATAGCCTCATTATCAGCTAGTAAATATGGCCCAGTACCTGCAAGCGCTGATCCTGGACTTCCTGCCGCATCACTTGTGAAGCTTACACTTTGTATCTCAATATCATCATCAAAGGTTGGTTGATCATAGAGGTCGTATTCGCCTGGTGCTCCTCCTGTATTTGTTACGATTACGTTGAAAGAGACATCATAGCATCCATCACTGGTTACTGTGGCTGAACCAAATTGCTTATCAATATTTAATATTGGACAAGACAATGGACCACTTGAAACTTCTAGGCTTTCACAAATACATTGACTATCAGTATTCTGATCAGGATTGCCGATAATCATACTGATACCTAACGCTGGGTCACATTCTCCCATCGCCACTAGACCTTGAATATTCACAACACTTCCAGCTGTTACAGGACCATCAATCGTCACTGTTTCGACATATGTACCGTCGCCACAGACGATGTCAATGTTTAACATCTGACCAAGTTCTAATCCTAAACTATCCAACTGTATATCTAAATCATAGGCTACTTCTTGACTACTCAAACAATCAAATGTACTGTTGACTAAGCTTAGTTCAGTTTTTTCAATAGAGTATTCCAAAATAGTTTGTCCAGTTAATATGCTAAGACTTGGACATTCACCAGAAGGCTCTAATGGGCATACGACTCCAGTAACACTTGCAATCGCATCAATCATTACCTCTTTTGTCACATCACATTCTACGTTGTCACTATTCTGTATTTCGATGGAAAAGCATGTTGATTCAGGATCACCCATTGAAATGTCTAGCACTGGAATCATAAATGCCAACTCTGTTTGATTATTTGCATTAGTGCCTATTGTCGGATCACTGACACACATTCCCACACTACAACACATAAATGATCCAGGAACATACTCAATACCTTCATCTAAAGTAACCTTGACAGTATCATTTGCAGATGTCATATCATCTAATAAAGCAACAAACATCATATCTATCTCTAATAATGATGGTTCGCATCCTATTAATTTAGGATCATCGCCATTCAAAATTCCTGACAATGTAAGATATGGCTCATCCGCTCCGGTTACACGGAGATTTGAAGCTCGAGCCCTTGTACCATCCTTAAATGCAGGATCACCGCATGGTCTATCGCCAAATGCTTGAAAAAGGATACCTGCACCGGATATAAAATCACAACTCGTAAAAATATCAAACACGATAGCCACTTCTCTCTCTTCTGGAGTAAGTGCATCAATTGTACCTGGGACACCATCATTTGAAATTCCAGTATGCTGTTCGATATCTATGATGTATGTTGTTCCAACAACAGTAGCTGTTGCAATTTGAAAATCGCCACTTCCCGCAGGATATTCTATTTCTATATCTCCATCTACCGTCATTCCTTGTGGTAGAACAAATCTTAATCTACCATCATCTAAAAATGCTGCCTGTGCACTTGACATCCTAGCTTCAACCGTATGTGCTACACAAAGATCAAGTGGAGAAGGTGGCTCTTGCGTAACTACTAGTTGTACTTCTGAAGGTAGCGGTTCTACTTGTAACCATACACTGTCTACTTCACAAGGATACATCGTAGGATCTGATGGATAGCCTGGACAATCCCAACCCATTATCATTAGGATACTATCACCTACACATTGAGTCAATTCACTACAAATTTCTAATGGAATCACTTCAGCGGCGGCTACATCATCTTGAACCATAACCCACTGACCATCGGCATATGTAGTCAATGCGCCACTTGCACCTGATACACTTGTGACATCTAAACTACTATTGTTTGTTTCAAAAGCGACCCACACATTTCCAGAGGGAATATTTTCTTCATTTCTGATCTCAACTTCCCAGCAAAAATCTTTCGTTGTTGCTTGGATTGTACCTGTTGTATTTACTAATGAATGATTGGGTAAATTGTGCATAACACTTCCAGATGTCGTAACGCTATCTTCATAGTCACAATCAGTATCTTCAAGTTGATCATTCATAAGGAAGATTCCAGTTCCAGAAATAGAACCATCAATTGATTGACAAGAAGCTAACCAGCTTACATTCAATTGATAACTTGCTCTATCAGATTCTTCATCAGCATAAGGCCAAGTGCCATCATTCACCCATGTCAATACTTGTCTACCTGATGCATCTGTTGTTACAGTTGGTATACCTACAGGGGTATCCGTTACCGTACCATCATCGTTTCTTGTGACAATGCTAAACGTATAATCTGGGTTATAAACGTCTCCAAATGGTAGAGTGAAGCTATATTCGCTCAGGGTTCCCATAGGTCTGAATTCTCCAGGATAGTAATCACTTGCAACATTTAGTGCCCATAATCCTATTCCATTAGTTGATTGGTTACAGCCATTCATAGTGACAGTACCAAAGCCGTTTCTTGCAGCTAAATCATATCGATGTAAGTACATTTCCAATGCCCAAACATCACAGAAGTATTCAACACCGTCAACTTCATTATAGTGGTAAATTACCATTCCAGTAGGTTGGACTGGTGCATCTGGCAAAGCTGTGTTATCAAGAATTTTTACATCTGCATAGACATTCAAGCTGTCTAATGGCTCAAGAGCATTATCAGCAATACACGATGTTAAGTCATAGATTAATATATGTTTTCCTCCAACTACAGATTCCGCTGGAGCTGGTAGAGGACATGCTGTAGTTGTCATTGTTTCTGCATCCCAGAAATCAACTGTACCACCATTATGTTCCAGAATATTATTCCCTCCAATTTGGTCATACTCCAATCTGACAAATCCGTTGTCCCACTCAAAATCCGGGAGCCCTGAACTCTCAATATTGTCTCCTCTTTTTTGCTCACTAAGTAAGCTTATTGTAAATACATCACAAGGCTTACCAGTCCTTAACTGAGTTTGACTTAATGTTGAAGGGTCTGCAAGTGTAGTGAGTTGGTTATCTTCCCATCCTAGAGTTTGACGTTCTGCAGTAGTTAACTCTGTTGTGAGTCCACCTTCCGGACAAGGTACAGGACAGTGGACATTAGGCTGCCAATCAAAACACCCATATTGTTCGATACAAGAGCAAGCCACATCACAAGTATAAGTTAAATTCATATCAAAAAATGGAGGTGCCATATATTCTGCACAATCAAGTATGAGATCAACCTTAAAACACATGAGTTGAGCAGTGCCAGAACTTAAATCACCGATGACCTCCACAATTGTTCCTGATTGACTTGCATCTGCTGGATCGCCGTCTAACTCTCCTGTGCCAGCTACCAATGAGAATCCTGGAGGCGTATCAATTGCCCATACCATTTCATTTGTAGGACAACTCCAAGGGATACCTGGGAAATTTTCTCTATAGTTATAGCACATCTCTACTGTAAACTGTTGACCATCAATGAGGTCAGCTGGACCTATAACTGTTGGTTCACCAAGTGGTGATTGTTGCATGGCAGGAGCGGTAGAAACAACAACTCTTTCGATGTCTACATCACATTGGTTTGTATATTCTACCGCAGTTTTAAGACCTGACGTAGACTTTTTTACTGGGCATTCATCTGGTTCGCAAAACCAAGTATATTGGAGCCTAACTGTGTAAGACTCACCAACAGCAAGATCATCAAATTGACCATCTCCATCTAAATCTTCCAATCCACCTGGTCCATCAAAGTCCATTGTCAAAGCACTCGGATCTATTCCCATAGTGCTTGAGTTGTTTGAACATGGATAACAATTTGGCACGACTGTTCCATTGATAGAATATTCAAATTGTGTCAATGGGTCACCCCATGCTGTTGTATGATTCAATGACAGCCCAGAGGCATTGAATCCTTGTAACGTTAGAATATCAAATGCTGACCCAGTGCCAGGTAGCGTTTCTGTGCCATTATTTGTATAAGTATATTCATAAATCCAAGGTTCGCAGAGGTTATTCTGTTGTATAAGTTCTGTATTTGTTAATATTATCTTTGGTACTCCTTGGCCAATATTGAATTGACCTGGGGCCTCGAAGGGTTCTTGACAATTTTCGTCACCATCACAACCCCATCTTACTCCATATCTTGTTCCAGTTTCACAAGATGAAATTATTACTTCTCTGCTTAGTACAAGTTGCTCTCCATTGTCAAGACAACTACCTAATCCTTCATCTACAAGTAAAGCACTTGGAATGGAATAAAACGAAGTGTCACCACTCATACCTATCAAATCAACCATAGTCCCGCTGATACTGCCTATGAGTTGGGTCGTTTCTATACCATTATCATTTATAATGTAAAAAGTGAAATCCTCTACACAGCCCATTCCACCATTCGTAATCGTCAGATCTACCATTTCTGTACTTCCAACAACTGTAGTAACTGGTGCATGGGATATTATACTCAGTGCAGTTATAAGAAGGTCATAAGGTTGCTCCTCGATATCATCTTCTACAATCGTACCGGCATCACCTGTGACAGTGATTACATCCTTAAAAATTTCGCCTACTGCTAAAGCCTCTACTGCATCGCAGTTCGCTTCCCTTGCCCAACTAAAGACAATCTCATCACCAATATTCAAATCTGTAGGAGTGATGTCAAACACAGGCATACTCGTGTCTGAAATATTAGATTCTACTATAGATAACCCACCCATTTGGGATGTTACCACGATAGAACCTGGCCTATAGTTAATACCTGAAGGTAAACTAAGAGTAACCGACGTATTATCAGCGTCAGGATCTATTACCACAATCCTAACTGAATTTAGAAAATCTGCGTCTTGGCAGGTATTGATGTCTTCCTTCGTTAGAGGATCCCCAGACATATCAGAATACTGAATGGAGTATGATTGTCCAAAGACAATACTAGAAAAAAACGACCATACAATTAATGTTGTAAATACCTTTAAGAATCTTGGATAGATAATAACTTTCATAATAGATAAAAATGTAATTAAAAAAAACATGCCGTCACTATCTATCTTAGATAGCAATAAAGGTTAGGTAGACTACTCGCAAGGATATAGTCAGTATCTATTATAAAGCTCATATGGTGGTATTCCCTAGTAAAAGGAAATTCTGTGTCTCATCACAGATTTGGCTGTAAATCTAAGAAATATATTACATATTACAAAAATATTTAATATGTAATAACATATATAATTATAACTCTATGTTTTATAGAGATAATAAGCACATTTATAGGATAACAGGAAACAAAAAGAAATACTACCAGCTCAGTATGCGCTGTTAGTTAGTATTAGCTCAAACAAAAAATAGCGTCAATCTCATAGAAATTGACGCTATATAATTTCGATCTAATCTGGAGCCTTTAATAATTCATTATCAAGACTTGTTCGATATACTCGACATCATCTAGGACCATTTGTATAAGATAAAAACCTTGTGGCAAATCTCCTAATTCTATCGAGAATTGATGTTGACCCTCTGCCAAATTACTATCAAGAACTTCTTGCTCACGATACACCTTACCAGCTATGTCTTTGATAGACATCTGTACCAGGCTACCTGCCTTAGGGTTAGTAACTGTAATCGTAATTTCCTCTTTAGCAGGATTAGGATAGACTTGGAATAAACCTATGTCTGAACCTCCAACTAGCACAGTAACAATGTCACTAACTTCTTGCTGTCCATTGCTTTTGGCTGCAACCACTCTGTAAGCATATAACCCATTAGCACTAGAATCATCATCAATAAACATATATGCATTCATAGTTTCGTCCGGATCTAGACTTCCAATTGAAACAAATGTATCTCCAACTTTCTTCTCTATCTCATAACGAATAACATTATTATCGTTACCTACCGCCCAATGGATATGATTCTCATCATCAGATCGAACAGCATTTATACTGAGATAAAGATTAGATAGAATGACACTTGATACAAATCCAGCATCTATTGAGTTAATGTGTACTCCTGATTGCATTTCAAACTGCTGAGTTGTATTCAATCCGTGAGTATGATCTATATCACTATCAATAGCTTCATTACCATTGTTAGGAACAGTAGATGTAAGACCACTAGTTGGTACAAATTCTACAAAGTATGCTCTCTCTTGAAGATAGTCTACAGCATATGATCCGTCGACATCTGTTACAGTTTCCTTAACCAAGTCTCCATCTGCATTGTAGACTTTGACTTGTACACCTTCGATACCATTCTCAGATAAGTCTAGCTGACCATTTTGATTTGCGTCAAACCATACTCTATCTCCGAATGTTGACATTGGTTCTAGACCTGCTCCAATATCGCACTTCTCTTCACCACAATCAACTGAGAATGCGCTAGTTGTCCCATATCCAAAGTTATCGGTCACATCACTATCTCTCAAGTCAGAACCAACATTGGCAATTACAAATGATAGGCCTACAGCAGGCACATCGTATCTTATATAGTATGTACCTGGTGGAACACACAACTTCCAATATCCATCATCAGATGGAGTACCAGGCTTGTGACCAGTAATCGCTGCATCATATAAATCGTATTGACCATCTTCGTCAAGTCTGAATAATTCTACTCTGACACCGTTGACTCCATTTTCGCCCTCATCTTGTACATTGTTGCCATTGGCATCATACCAAACAGATTCTCCAATCATTGCACACTGATAAAGACCTCCGTCGTTCTGAGTATCTCCGCCACATTCATCTCCAGATTCTACGAAAAAGAAACTTGTTGTTCCTAGTCCATTAGCTCCTGTGATATCACTATCTGTACTTTCATTATTACCGACATTAGGAGTTGTAGTATCCCATCCATCTGGAATGACCACCTGTACATAGTATTGTCCAGACTGCAGATCGTCAAACATATACATACCATTAAAGTCTGTGACTGCATTTGCTATAAGTACATGACTTGTATTAAATAAAAAGACATTGACTCCTTCAAAGCCAGCTTCTCCAAAATCCTGAAGACCATTCGCATTACAATCTTGCCAAATTCTATTGCTAAGGCAACCTGTTAGCCCAATTGATCCTGATGGATCATGATCATCTTCGTCCTCTCCCAAAGAAAGACCACCACCATTAATATTGTTATCATTAACACTACCCGGAACTACTGTTTGCTCTTGTGCTGTATTAGACCCGTAGGCGCTATCAATGTCGTTAGCAGGATCACTATTACCATCAAAAGCACTCGCTATTTCTGTAAAGTTGAGAGTCTCTTCTATAGTGGACACACTTCCGAGAGTCAATACTAAATCTATAGTAGCCTGATCACCTGCAGCCAAGTCACTCAATAGAAATGTCAATAATGCACCTCCATCAGACCATCCCGTATTGAATGCAGGATCAAATATTAAACCACTTGGTAAATAGTTGTTGATCGTAATATCTCGGGCATCTATTGTTCCTTGATTAAATATTGTAACCTCAAAGTCAATAAGGTCACCTATTTGATATGGCCCAGGTGACACAACTTGTGCAATCAGTGCAAGATCAAAGAAACCAATACCTGCATTGACATGTTCATCTTCGTCTGTCATCCCATTTGCAGTTATGCAAGAGCTAATTCCGGTGTCTGGATTCACATCATCAGCATTACCTGTTGCAATACAAGAAGCATCAGCTCCAGTATTGGTGAATACATATCCATCAAGTGACATTCCACCACCATTCGGCAACATAAATTCTACTGCGTATTGGCTAGTAGGACTGATACATATTAAAGCATTTGGATCAGTAGTGTTTGCACTAAATTCGTAAGTACCGTTGCTAGTCGTTGTACTTGCAAGAATACCACCTACTAGGCTACCAGAAGAGTCACATTCGTATAAATTGACAGAGACTATTTCATTGATTGCTGACTCGCCTAAGTCCTGGCAACCATTATTGTTATTATCATAAAATACAAGTCCAGATATAGATTCACAACCAAATATACCTGCATTAATATGCGCTGCACCTGCATCAGTAGCAACATTGTAACATCCATTTGCAACTCCAGATACTGGATCAATATCATCTACTGAATCAAATGCACAGATACTTGCTTCTGTCGTACTGAAAGCAAAAGCACTATAACTTCCATCAGCTGGAAATCCAAAACTAACAGTATATGATAGAGATGGATCTAAACATGATTGATTACCTCCAGGTAGATTCGTGAAGAATCGGTAGTTACCTGATGCATCAGTCGTAGTACTTGCAATAGGTGTCAAATCAGGGTTGCCTGCAGCGTCACACTCATGTAAAAAGACATCAAATCCTGAAACACCACCTTCGCCGAGTCCTTCTCTACATCCACTATTATCCGTATCAAAGAATACTGTACCGGATACAGATCCACAAAGTAAAATACCCGCATCGATATGTAAGTCATCATCATCGCCTGCAGGACTAAAGCATGCAGATAGTCCATTTATATCAATGTCAACTTCTGATCCAACTGGGCAAGTGGCATTGGCCATATTACTTGAAAATATATGGTTGTCATATGCGCCATTATCTGGAAAATCAAATTGAACGATGTACTCGTTAGATGGACTTAAGCAAGTCTGATTTTCAAAGAAGTAATTACCTGAATTATCTGTCACAGTTGTTGCAAGTGCCACACCTGTCGGATTTCCTCCAGCATCGCATAGGAACAAGCTGACATCAAATCCACCTGCACCTTCTTCATCTACTCCATCTCTACAACCGCTATTGTCATTATCTAAGAATACAGTTCCACCCATACTACAGCATGCTTCGCCTGTCACAGTTACTGAACTTGGAAATGATTCACAACCGTTGCTAAATTCAGTTACTAATGTATATGTTCCTGCAATATCGACGCTTGGACTCATTGTATTTCCACCAACTATGATATTACCATTATTCGTCTCCCAATTGTACGTTGCTTCAGAAGAACCACTACCTGTCAATATCGCGATTGGATTATCACAATCAATGACAACTGGTTCTCCAGCATCTGCAAGTGGTGTGTCTAAAGTGGTAACTGTTACACAAGTTGTATCAGAACATACACCTGTAACACAACCTACAGCCAAATCTATAATCATTCGGTAAGTAGTCTCAGAAGTAGGCGATACAGTAAGTGTACTCCCATTCTCACCAGCAATATTTGTGAATGGCCCATTACAATCGGATTGACTAATCTGCCATCTGTAATCATAATTAGCACCTAAATCAACAAAGTTAAATTGCGGAGTCAACTCCAATTCCTGACTTGAACATACTTCAGTATCAATAAATTGAACCTCTGGGATAAGCACAAATTGAACATTAAGTATAATCTCATAAGCACCACATTGATCTGTGGAGCTATCTCCTGCCGACTCATTAATAAATGTTGCACAAGCACTTCCGCCAGCACCTCCAAGTTGATTGGGTCCAGTAAGGTTTACACTTTGGCTACATTCATCGTATACTATAATTGGGTCAAGTGTACCTAATACATCCCAATTACCTTCACAGACTATACCCTCACATTCATAGATTTCGGCAATAAATATTGGCTCTGTAGGATCGACCACACAGATACTAATATCGATATTCTGTCTATTGATTACTGGACAACATTCTTTGATTGTTGCCATCGCTTTACCTGCATTGTTATCTGGTAAGTTCGGATTCGCAGCAGCAGTCCCTATGTATGATAGATCATCCGCATCAAAAGCACTGATACAATCTACAGCGACATTGTCTGTCTGATTAGCCAGATAAAGATTATTTGTTTCTTCTGACCAGATGATACCTCTAGATAACTCAACAGAAGCGATTGAATCTGTATGAGCAATATAGCCACCCGCTGAGTCATATTTATAGATGAACCCTAAATCCTCTGGCTCATACCATCCTGAGATATAAATATTGCCTGAAGCATCAGATACTATACCATTTAATCTATCTAGGTCATTCGGTATAAAACTGTCACCGATGTTGATATCCTCCGAAGTCATCGTATCATCCTCCCAGACAAATGGATCAATACACACACCAGAAGCAAAACCTGCTTTTAATTCGTCAAAAGTGTAGACCCAAATACCTTGTGCTCCTTGATTATTATTCTGAACACCAGTCGCGTAGACAGTCTCTGAGTCAGGGTTATATGACAATCCCCAGTACACATTCTGGGTGGAATTTGCTTGAGATGTCATGTTACCATTAATGTCATTATAGCACAATGTTCCTAACTCTTCACCGCTACAAAGATCGAATGAAGCCATTCCACCACCTTTAGTTGTATATAAAGTGTTTTCTACACTGAACATATTCGTTAATACATATGGATGCGTTATTGTCTCATCCGTTTCTGGGAATATTGTCCCATCACAGGTGAATTTCCTAATAGGATTATTAGGCGTAAAATTCGCCCCTATGTATAGAAATCCATTAATATCTGTTGCGAGACCATGTGGATCAGGGAGCTCAGATCCCAAATTATCTGGATACCAATAGTTTCCACCGTTTGCACCCTTTATTTCTGTTAATGATCCATCTGGATTAATGATAAACTTTAATACCGCACCAATGACTGGCTCATTGAGATAGATAATCTCTTGGCAATCACAGCCCGTCATACAATCTTGTTGCTCAATTGTAACAGTAATATCAGTCACACAGACATTATCCCCACCGAATACTCTGATTGTGTAATCTTGAGATACAATTGGGTTAGGTAATGTACCAAACCGTAATGGCAAATCAGTACTAGGATTAAACGGAGAAGCTCCTGAAATACCAGCACCTGTATAAGTACTTCCAATATTCCAATCAAAGTGAGTTGCATTTTCTGCTGCGCTTATTTGTAAATACGCATCATTAAGAGGTACTCCACTGAAACAACTAGCCGCTAACCCATAGGCACTAACTACTGGTGGGTTAACACACTGAGAGTACATATTACTTACAGAGAAGCAAGTGAAACAGAGTAATAGAAACATTGACTTCAAACAAGCTGGCAGATTATTTAGACTAGATCTGTTGACAGGAGTTACTTGGCAATTTGTCATTTTTGACTTTTTAGATAAACAAAAAGTGAGGATACAAGCATATAGCTAGCATCTCAATAATTTTTGAGTTCTATCTAAGATTGAAAGCTATAGCCTTCAAGCAATCATGTACAGGTGGGAATTTGGTGTTTAGAGGTAGTATACCTCAACAGGGCAAATATATAACAATGTTTTACATATAATAAATAATTTATATGTAAAACATGAGTTTTAACAAGAAATTGCATTAATAAGGGATTCTGTTGGACTTAATCTTGTGATGATATAAGAACAGTTAGCCTAACCAATCAAATTTATATATGATTGTGAATGATATATATTATTAAGAATGCATTGGGATCGAAAGCAGCAGCAAATAGAACAAGTCTTCACAAGCACTACTGTGTAAGCGTATGAATGCATCAATTACACATCTTTTGAAGTGTGCTTAATACAACATCACAGCAATTTACTCTACCTCTGGAGTGAGATAAAAATGGAATTGACCTTACTTACTAAAACAACAAATATTTTAAAACATCGAAGAGAGTAATAAACTCTTTAGTCGGAATGCTCTTAATATTATTTACCTAAAAATCGTTTAACTGCCAGTTCGGCTCGTTTGACAACTTCGTAGTTGATATAGTATTTTGCGTATTTCCCTTCTTTAACAAAGTTGACTACTCCTGCAGCTCTAAGTACTCTTAGATGTTGAGAAGTGATAGACTGCTCAATATTAAGTGTACGATAAATCTTGTTGACTTGTACATCAGGATGCTGATCCAAAAACTCCAATATTTTCAACCTTAGTGGATGGGCAAGGGCTCTAGCGAGCTCTGCCGAATAGTGTAGTTTCTGGATATCCAGTACGACCCTAGTTCGTTTCATGTGTTTCTTATTTTTTCCGACCTTGGGACAAATATGAGGAAAATCTTTAATATAAAAAACTTATATGTAATATTTTTTTAATATAACACAAAGACCCGCCTTTATGGGGCGGGTCTAATGCTCATGTGTTTCTTAAAAAACTTTAAGCTAGATCTAGTTGTTTCCTTTCTGCTTACCCAGCAAGATCTTCAACTAAATTTGATATTTGAGCTAACCTGTCATTGTCAAGTGAGTAGTATATAAACTTACCTTGTCTTTCTGTCAATACTACTCCTGCTCTCCTTAATATCGCAAGGTGCTGTGACGCGACTGATTGCTCTAACCTAAGCTTAATGTAAATGTCGGTGACTGTCATAGTCTCACTCTCTTCTAAAAGATCGATAATTCTTTGTCGAAGTTTGTGATTCACTGCACGAAGTACCAATACCGCTTTTCTTAGATCAGCGTAGTCTAAGTGTACTGTACTGGTGCCCTTCTTTAGTGTGACAGCCTCATCCTTTTTGTTTCTCATAGGTAAGTATTAAAGTTTTTGGAATACATGTGAAGTAGAACCAAAACTGTTCCATAATTTTAATCACCGCGATTCTAATTATTACTTTAATACATAAACTCATTGATAATCAATAAGTTCTGTGGTAAAAAACGTTAATTATTTTTTAACGCTTCTATGAGTTAATAGCTGTTTTTTGGATTTTGTGATGTGCGGAGACTTGATATAATCAAGGTCGAAGTAGGCAATATCGGCAAATATACACTTGGTAAAGTGGGTATAACTCAACTCTGAAAGGTTATCAGCCAGTGGTGATGTGTCATAATACTCTATAGATCCAAACGAAGCTAGGTATGGCTCTATAATGTGATTAGCGTTACCACAGACTACTACCCTACTATGATTTGAAAGATCTAATTCTTCGACAGTTGATGCACTAATCATGGTTGGCTTGACGTCATTGATTACTTGCATTTGCCCATTCAATACCTGCATATATACCTCTTCTTTCCTAGCCATTAACATAGAAATAAGAATGGTATCCAGGGATTCATCGCGGTATTTGGCCGCTAAGGCTGTTAATGTATTCAATGTAATGAGAGGAATATCCAGGCTATAACACAGACCTTTTGCAACCGCACTGCCCACTCTGAGACCAGTATAAGATCCAGGACCATTACTCAGCACTACGCCACTGAGATCTTTTCTACTGATCTGAGATTCATCTAACAATTCTTGAACCATCACAGTCAATATTTCGCTGTGGGATCGATCCTTTAAGGCACTTTTACTCGCCACGTGGACACCATTTTGCGTCAAGCAAACAGAACATTTATCCGTGGAAGTCTCTATGTGTAGCAGATATACTGTCACTTACTTAGTCAGAATTGAGTTGTACTTGGACGTATTTCTTAGGATATCAATACAGGCCTGAATCTCCGTATCTTGATCTAGAGTACTATAAGTCTTGCCTTTTTCATAGTAATATCTAGAAGCTAACTCCTTATTGATTTCAACTAAGATTTGATCTTTATACTTATTCATACAACCAACTTCAACGGACTTTATCTGTGATCGGAGTTGATTAATCCCACTTTTGACATCATCAAATAGCTGATCTTCTTCAACTGACTCTTCATATGTATCTAGCTCAGTTCTCATCGTAGATACATAATTAAAGTCCTCAGAATCAACGAATTTCTCAAAGGCCGCAAAGTCGGTATACTTGATGTCTTCAAGAGCCATTGTATCCTTGGTCTTAGCAACGATTGTATTGACAAACTTAAATATGAGGTTATCTTCCTGCATTTTCGTAATGATATCTGGAGTTTCAGGCGCTGGTAGTTTAATGTCTGGCGTAACACCTCCACCATCTAACACCGTACGGCCAGCCTTTGTCTTAAACTTAGATCTTGCAGAGTCTTCAATATCTTTTGGCTCACCATTTTCATATTCTACACTTTGAATACATCTACCTGAAGGGATGTAATACTTAGATGTTGTGAGCTTTACTCTACTATTATAACCAATCTCTTTAGTATTCTGAACGAGACCTTTTCCGAATGACCGCTGCCCTACGATGACACCTCGATCGAGATCTTGGATTACTCCAGAGACGATCTCAGATGCCGATGCACTCTTTTTATTGATGAGAACAGCGAGTGGTGTTTCTAGGTCAAGAGGTGTACCTCTGGTTTCAAATTCTTTATTGTTTTCAGCCACCTTACCTCTAGTGCTCACAATCATCTCTCCCTTCGGCACGAATATATTGGAGACATTGATTGCTTCTCGTAAGAGCCCACCACCATTATATCGGAGGTCAAGAATGATACCTTCCATTGAAGGATTCTCTTCTTTGAGTTCCTTGATGCCTTTACTGATATTCTTACTAGCATCTGCAGTAAATGTTGTCAAAGTAATATATCCAATACCTTCATCTACAAACCCGTAATACGGAACATTATTCTTTGATGATGTCACTCTATTTACCACGAGAGTCTCGGACTTACCACTAAACTTCTCCAGTTGGAGATTGACTGTTGTACCACCTACTCCTCTCAACATTGACTCACATTCTTCTAGAGACTTCCCTGCAGTACTAAGGTTGTTAATCTTAGTAATTCTATCTCCTGCTTGGACACCAGCCTTAGCGACTTCACCACCTTCGTGTGGCTCTGTAATCGTAAGCAAGCCATCTATCATTCCGACCTCAGCATCGATACCTTTATACTTTACATCATCATTTAGTCGATAGCTTTCTACCTGAGACTCTGAGATGTAGTTGGTATACGGGTCGAGCGACTCTACCATTGCATCGATACCTGTCTTCATCAACTTTCCAGGGTCAATTTCATCTACATACCCTGCATTCAACTCTTTGAAAGTGTTGACAAATAGCTCTATATTCTTAGAAATCTCAAATAATCGATCATTAGTTGTCACAAATGATATCCCAATAAGTGAAAATGCTAAAGAGCCAATCAATAAATACCGTTTCATATATATGTGATGTATTTCTTGTTGTTAATTGTATTGTAAACGTACTGTTGTTATTTATCAGTATGATGATAAATTAATAGAAATGTGACACAATACGTTCAGCAAATCAAGAATTAAAATAATTCTTAACTGTTTGGATAAGTTCTTTGGGTTTTTCGGCGTGTACCCAGTGTCCTGCTCCCTGGCAAATTTCGTGGGATACTTCAGTAAATAGTTGACTAATCTGTTGACGATCTGCATCGGTGATATAATTTGATGTGCCTCCTGCAATGAACAATGTTGGTGTAGTGATCGACTTACTATATTGAGGTGCATTCATAATATGTTCTGTATAATATTCAGCAAGCACCTCTAGGTTCATCTTCCACTCAAATCCACCTTCTTTCTTTCGTGAGAGGTTTTTCATTAAAAACAGTATTACACCTTTGCTGCTTATTGTTGTACTTAAATACGATTCTACCTCACTCCTTGACTGCACCTGATCTATTGGTACTGACTGCAAGGCAGAAATAATTGCTTCATGACCACCATGGTACCGCCTAGGTGCGATATCAACTACAATAAGCTTATCTACAAGATCTGGATAGTCATATGTAAGCTGAATAGCTGTCTTACCACCCATCGAGTGTCCAATGACTTTAGCATTATTAATCTCATTTTCTTTCATCCATTCAGCGACATCTACTGACATATCCTCATAAGTATGAGAAGGATAGTGTGGAGATCGTCCATGATTACGTTGATCTAGGAGATAGACTGAGTAATTCTCAGCTAATGTTGATGCAATTGACCGCCAATTATCCAACATACCGAATAGTCCATGTAAGATTATAACAGGAGGGCCTTCTCCGTAAGATTTAAAATTGAGTGACATAATGACTAAGTTATAGTGTCAAATAAACAAAGAAATTATCTTTATCGTTGTCATGCACATTCATTGTATAATCCAATCAGTTGCCTACACTCCAAAGGTCATAGCTAAAATCAAAGCTCACCAAGGAGGCAAATCTGTATTCTTGATCACAAAAAGTTACAGATCCATAGATATCATCATCGGCGAAAAGATTGAAAATTGGAGCATATGGAAAGTGATCCGATGGATGCAGGCTCAAGAAGTTATTACTTTCACTGCTCACTTTCTTAGTACGATTGCGGCAGTCTTGATAAATCGATTAGATAAATTGACTACTGTGAAATGGGTTGTGTGGGGAGGAGATTTCTATGGTTTACCCCAAGTCAAACAAAACTATACAGACAATGGGCAAGTCGATACAATGTCTATCAAGCAAAGACTTCAGTATAAATTGATCAGAAAAGCACTACCAAAGATTGATTGCATTATTGCTAATCCTTGTGATCATCGTGAGATATCAGCTCATCTCAATCTATCAAGCCATTGTGTAACTCTCAACTTTCTGCTAAATGCTACCCAAATCACCCAAATCAGTTCGCGTTCCGAGGAAAACAAAGTACTTATTGGGAATTCTGATGATCCGAATAATAGACATTTGATAGTGATTCAACAACTCATAAAGATTAATGGCCTTAAGAGAGGAATATTGCCTCTTTCAGGTGTCTCTAATACCTATACAACAAATCTCAAAAACACTATCTCCGATAAATATCCATCAATCTCGATTGACTATCTTGACCGATATATAGCGGAATCAACTTACTTTGACTTATTATCAAGTTGTAGTCATTTAGCTTTTGGACATTTGCGTCAACAGGGAATGGCAACTCTTTTTGCCTTTCTAGTTTCAGGTCGAGTTTGTTACATGCAATCGGGAAGTCCATATTACCAATATATGGTCGATGAAGGTCTCACTATTTACCCGCTAGATTGTATCAATAGCGGCATATCAGAAATCACAGAAATACAATCTTCTGGAAATAAGCGAAAAATTGATGAATTACTTGATCCTAAACTCATCGATAGTCAGTGGCAGGCAGCTTTCTCATATTTGAAACCACATAAGATTGGGTAAACTTAAGAATTTAATACAATACACACCAGTAAGACAGGCATTCTTCAATTTGCTTAGTGGTAATACTATCGTGTTTCTAGGTCAGCTAATTCTATTGTATGTCATCTTACAAATCTATAGTAAAGAAGCACTTTCTCAATACACACTATTCGTAGCTATCTCATACTTGACGACAAAGTTGATCAATTTCAGATTGATTGATGGCTTGGTCCGTGAACCTAATATGGACGTGGCGATTCAGTATACCAAGCATATTTTCACATTGACAATTATAATGACTGCTATCTGCAGTATTGTTTATTGGTTGTTGATTGCTGCAGGCATTGACTTTCAACTATTCTATGGAGAAGATCAGTTATTGCTCTTTATCATCTTTGTAGGTTATATTCTTATCAGTAGTCTGAATCAACTCTTCTCAACATTTTTACTTAAACAAGATCAAACCAAACAATTATCAATTGCGAAAATCGTCAAAGTGCTTTCTCAATTAATTTTGACTATTGCTTTAGTAAAGATGTTTTCTTTTGGGTTGATTATGGCATTGTTGGGTGGGACTCTACTGGAGATGATATTCTATTGTATTTGGACTAGTCTGCCATCTCTATCTTGGTCAAGATTAAGTGAAGCCATTGATATGATCAAGGCCAATCGTGATATCCTGATCTATACGCTACCAATAAGTATTATCATCTCGATCCATGATAATATCATTGTCCAATCAATCGAGTATTACTATGGTGCTGGTGCCTTAGCAATATTCGCAGTCGCTGATCGCATATTGAGAATTCCTGGACAGATAATCGGTGGAGCTGCGAATATGACACTCTTCAAGTATGGGAGTGATACTTATCACAAATCACCCAAGACATATTATCAGCAATTCAGACGAGGGATTGGAAGAATGACAGTCTTTTTTATCGTAGCTGCTATCCTTTGTATGGTATTAGCTCAACCAGTATTCACCTACATTCTCAACCCTGAATGGGTTGCCTCTTCAGATCTATTGATCAAGTATGCTTGGTGGATTGTCCTAATTTCATTAATCGCGATACTTAGAGGTGTCCCGGTTATGCTCAAGCAGCAAAAAGCTTACTTTTTCATAGAAGTAATGATGGTTGTAGTTCTAGGTTTGAGCTTATGGTTTGCCGGAGACACCTTAGATTTCACGAAATTCTTAGAGGTGAAATTTGGGATCGAATTAGTCTTTTATTCATTGATGATCGTTTCCATTTATTTACTTGTCAAATCAAAGCGAAACCAATCCAATAACTTGGCATAATTCTTCCTACATATATCTTAAGATGTATGAGGCATTTAATCCAAGTAAAAAATCTCTATCTTTCTAGCTAAAGAGTAGCCAATCAAAATGTAATCCTATGGGTGAACAACGTGTATCAAAGCTGAACAGCAAAAAGAATCGTCATCAGTTTTTCAATTCATTACTCAATGATGTCAAAGCATTACAATATATGATTGACAACGATTGGTTTGAAAAAGGAATCACTCGTATCGGGGCAGAACAAGAAATGGTCTTGGTTGACAACAAAACGTTCAAGCCAAAAACGAATGCGATGGAAGCCTTGGATATACTTAAGAAACATTCTTGGGTAGAAACAGAACTTGCTAAGTTCAATCTGGAAATTAATCTAAACCCTCTTACTCTCAAGGATAAATGCTTTTCACAACTAGAAAAAGAGACGACTGACAAGCTTTTGATTATCAAGAAAAAAATCAAAAAACTTGACACCTCAATTGTCTTGACTGGCATACTCCCTACACTTGTAAAAACAGATTTAGACCTTGTCAACTTGACACCAAAAAAGCGGTACTATGCTCTGATGGAATCCATCAATCAACAACTAAGTGGTACTGCATATGAACTAAAAATTAGTGGAATTGATGATCTAAAAATCAAACATGATTCTCCTCTCCTAGAAGCATCTAACACTTCCTTTCAAGTACACCTTCAGGTGGAGGCGGATAAGTTTGTCGGATACTATAATATTGCTCAGGCGCTTGCTGGACCTTGTATGGCGATAGCGGCGAACAGTCCTCTTGTATTTGGTAAGCGTCTCTGGCACGAGTCTAGAATCGCAATGTTCCAACAGGCACTAGATACAAGAACGACTCACGACCATATGCGTGAAAGTAGTCCAAGAGTCAACTTTGGAGATGACTGGCTAAAGGAATCAATTCTAGAAATCTACAAAGAAGATATCGCTCAGTTCAAGCCATTAATCAGTCCGGATATCCAAGAAGAAAGTCTTGATATGATCAATGCTAACAAAGTCCCAAAGCTAGCTGCATTGCAAGTACACAACTCAACCGTCTACAGATGGAATAGACCTTGCTATGGAATCAGCCCCAATGGAAAACCACACTTAAGAATCGAAAATCGAGTTCTGCCCTCAGGACCAACCATCGTAGATGAAGTAGCGAATGCTTGCTTCTGGATAGGTGCTATGGAAGGAATGTATCTTGAGTATGGAGACAACATCAATAACTTGATGCACTTCGAAGATGTGAGGGACAATTTTATGAAAGGAGCTCAATTCGGAATCGACACAACATTCAATTGGATTGGTGACAAGAAAATATCAGCTACCAAACTGATCGTCAAGAAACTTATCCCTTTAGCCGAAAAAGGCCTGAGGGCATACAAGGTCTCGCAGAAAGACATCGATAAATATCTTGGAATCATAAAGGCTCGGGCCAAAAACCATAGTAACGGTGCCAGATGGTTACTCAGAGGATATACCAGTCTGACAAAAGAAACATCTAAAGATGAGGCATTAACTGTATTGACCCATTGCATCATCAAAAACCAAGCAACAAACGTTCCTGTCCATAAGTGGCCTGCACCAAGCTTGAATGATCTTGATGAATACAAACCTGGTAAATTAAAGGTGTCCGAGTTTATGGATACTAACCTGCTCACTGTATCAAAGAGTGATATCTTAGAATTTGCGATAAACTTGATGGAATGGAAGGATGTGAGGTATCTACCTGTAGAACGAAAAGGAAAACTACAAGGTCTCATCTCCTCTAAGATGATTATGAATCACCTTGCTACTACCAAGAAATCTGAAGGAAAATTTACCACAGTAAAAGATGTAATGACTGCCAAACCACATACGGTAAGTCCTGATACTGGTATCTTAGATGCTATGAAAATAATGAAAAAGAATAATGTAGGTTGCCTGCCAGTTGTCTCCAAAGGTGAGCTGATGGGAGTTATCACTGAAAATCACTATATGAACATTACTGATCGTCTAATGGAACGATTGAAAAAAGAGAAAGAAACCAAGTAGGATAATGTACAAAGACAAAAAGGTCATTGTGGTACTCCCAGCTTATAATGCTGGTGCAACACTAGAGAAAACATATAGAGAAATTCCTTTTCCTCTTGTAGATGAGGTGATTCTATGTGACGATGCAAGCAAGGATAATACCGTAGAAATCGGAAGCAAGCTTGGAATCAAACATATCATTTCACACAAGCAGAATAAAGGGTATGGAGGAAATCAAAAATCACTCTATAACAAAGCCCTAGAACTGGGTGGAGACATCGTCATTATGCTCCATCCTGATTATCAATACACTCCCCTACTCATCCCATCTATGGTCAACATCATAGGTGAAGGACTCTTCCCCGTTGTACTAGGATCTCGAATACTTGGCAAGGGTGCATTGAGTGGAGGTATGCCCTTGTATAAGTATATTGCTAATCGATTCCTTACAGCATTTCAAAATGTTCTAGTCAGATACAAACTCTCAGAGTATCACACTGGATATAGAGCTTTTAGTGGAGAAGTATTGCGTAATGTTGACTTCAATGCCAATAGCGACGACTTCATCTTCGACAATCAGATGTTGAGCCAAATCATTATGGCGAAGTTTCATATCGGAGAGATCACATGTCCGACAAAATACTTCGAAGAGGCTTCCTCTATCAACCTGAGAAGAAGTACCACTTATGGCATCGGAGTGCTCGGTGTTTCAATCAGGCATCTACTCCACAATCTAGGTATCTGGAAATGGAACATCTACAATAAACAATCCTAAACTACTGATGTTACAATTGCCATATGTCTACTAAAGACCCAACAGCACAAAGTCGAAAGACCGATCATATCACACTAGCTATGGAATCCGTAGTGAGTGGTCAGGATCATCGATTCTACTATGAACCGATCTTATCTGGCTTCCCAAAAGATGTAGATATTTCTGTCAATATCTTAGATAAGACTATGCGATACCCATTGTGGATATCAAGTATGACAGGTGGTACAGAACATGCCGCAAATATCAATAAAAACCTTGCCAAAGTGGCTCAAGAATTTGGCCTCGGAATGGGACTCGGTTCTTGTAGGCAGTTGCTTGAGTCTGATGATAGACTAGCTGACTTTGATGTCAGACAATTAATGCCGGATCAACCA
>CALISO010000021.1 GCA_938041445.1 uncultured Saprospiraceae bacterium | reverse complement strand
ATCTCTTTCATACTGCGTAACGTTGATTTTCAGGTATGAGAGATCGTAGCATTTTTTTAGCCTTGGCTAGCTGTGATCTAGATGTACTTTCTGATATATTAAGGAGGTCTCCTATTTCTTTATGACTGTATCCTTCTATTTCATATAGGTTGAATACTGAATTGTACCCTACTGGTAATTGACTAATAATCGCAAGTAAGTCCTCGGCATGAAGATCATAATGAAAATTCTGTTCAACGCCTTGAACATATGTTGTATCGATATCTTCACTCACAATCTTATTGTATCGCTTTTGCAGCACTTTGATAGAGGTATTGACGGTAATCGTCTTCAACCAACCATACAGTGATCCAGTCGAATTAAAAGATTGTAAATTTGAGAATATCCTGATGAAGGATTCTTGAAGCATATCTTCAGCTTCTTGCTGAGTTCTGCCATACCTTCTACATACAGTCATAAGTCTACCGCAAAACGTATCAAACAAGAGTCGTTGAGCTCTTTGATCTCCTTTCAGACAGAGCTGAAGAAGGTCTTTTTCTGATATGCTATTTTTATAAAACGGTGACAATCAGTGGTGTTTTGATTTAAAAATACAAAAAATATGTTAAGAATCTAAATCTTCGATGATTGCATCGTCAATAATTTCATCTCCATCATTATCTAAGTCATCAAATCCAGCTGCCTTAGCAAGACTATCCTTTGGCTTTTCGAAGTCTGGATTAGTGTCAATATCTATCCTACCTTCTGCAGCTGCAGAGTAATCTCCATCTGCAAATTTCTCAGCCTTACTAAAGAAATCATCCTTTCCCTCTAGGAAACTCCCCTCTGCATTAAAGTCTTCTTTTGGAAAACCGGCTTGGTACTTATCTTTCTGTTCAGCTTCCCATTTTTCAGCATCCTTAACTGTCTGGTCGAGCTTTTGCTTCATACTTTCTTTTACTTCACCAGCCTTCTCAATCAACGAGTCTTTAGCTTCAGCAACTCTATCCCCGTATTTATCAACAAGTCCATCCTTGGCGTCAAGTATTTTGCCTCCAACACTAGTTGATAAGTCTCCGAATTTGTCAACTAACTCTGCCCCCTTCTCTGACGCCATATTGCCAAGATCTTGTGCCTTGTCAGTAAGATTATCCATAGTATCATTACCAAGAATAGACTCCTTAGCTCCAGAAGCTATATCGCTTCCTTTATCCATAAATTCTGCAGATTTCTCAAATGCTACGTCCTTTAGATCTGATGCTTTGTCTAACACTTTACTACCAAGATTTTCGGCAATATCCTTACCTTTTTCCAATAAGTCATCAGCGTTCTCTGAAAGGTATTCACCAGTCTTTTCTCCTGCAGATTTAGCAACAGATGATGCTCCAAAAAATATTGACTTCAAATCGTTTAAAATGCCCATACGTTCTTTTTTATCAAATATACTATAAATGTGCTCCTTATATATAGGAAAAATTAAAATTCAACCCCAAGAATTGAGAAAAACTAGTGGTTACCAATATTATACATCAGATTACCTATTTTTATTGCCATATACCAGTAAATACTCCAATGGATAACTTAGAAAATATACTATATCAACTCAGGTCGAAAATAGAAGAGCACACTACTCTCGTCCATACAAGTCAACATCTAGAGTCACTCAAAAAGCAACTTAGTATAGCACAAAATGAAAGAGCCGAACTTCACGAAAAGCTTAAAAAAGAAGAACAAGACGTTGAAGCATTAGAAAATCGTAGTGTCAAAAAACTCTTCTACAAAGTTCTTGGTAATGCAGAACAACAATTAGATAAGGAAAGACAGGAATATCTCAACATGAGTTTGCAATACAACAATGCTCAAGACGCTGTTGAGCTCTTGACATTTGAGATAAATGTCCTTGATGGCAAATTAAAACAATTGGCTTTGGTTGAAGAACAAGTCAATCAACTTAAAAGACTTAGAGAAAAAGAAATCCTAACCTATGACTTGGATAGCCCTGTAAAAGCAGCATTAACTAAAAACCTACTTCTGACAGATGATTTAGTCAATAGCAGACAAGAACACCTTGAAGCAATGGAACAAGGAAAACTCTGTCTTAGAGAAGTTAGTGTGATTTATGATCACTTAGTAAAGGCTAGAGATTGGGGCCAATGGTCGCATCAACAGTCATCAGCTAGATTTAAATATCATGGTATTGATAGAGCAAGGAGACATTTGCCCAGAGCACAAATGTCTCTCAACAAATTCATCAAGGAATTAGCAGATATCAATCTTAGTGACGATAGGCTTTTACTTAGATTGGCTGATGTTGGAAAATTCAATCTGTTGTTCTTTGATAATATTATCACTGATTGGATAGTCCATCAGAAATTACAACAATCTATCTCGTCAATAAAAGGTACACTTAATGTCATTGATGGTGCACTCATTCACGTTGATAAAGAATTGGTGACCCATGACGCTAAGTATCGAGAACTCACACTTCAGAAAGATGAAATCTTGATGCAAGACTAATCGATGATTATACTCCCTACAGCTTATTGGCCACCTATCTCGTATATCCAATTATTATTAAGTGGTGAAGCGAAGATAGAAGTCTGCGAAAATTACCAAAAACGTAGTATTCGAAATAAAGCATCAATACTGACAAGTCAAGGAGAACAGATACTAAGTGTGCCATTAACTAAAGGCAAACATGCAAAACGTCCAATAAACCAAGTGCAAATTGCTTATGATGAACAATGGCAACGAACGCATATCCAATCAATCAAAACTGCATATCGGAATGCACCTTATTATCAATATTATATTGAGGATATATCTACGCTGATTCATAAACAAGAGCCTAATCTATTGAAGTACAATTCTTCAATAATACAATGGATACTGAACACTTTTGGCGAAGATCTTTACCACCCAAATGTAACTTCCGAATATACCGGCGTCACATATAAGTATGCTTCTAGTATCAAACCATATAGACAGGTCTATGAACAGCAACTAGGATTTATAAATATTGATCTCAGCATATTGGACTTGATCTTCAATGTCGGTTACGAAATTCCACTTTACTTTCGCAATTGAGCTACATTTGCCCTTAGCAATCAATTCTTAATTATCACTTTTGCAGTATAGCTAAACATCAGAATGAATCTATTATTCAACAATAAGGTCGATCAATACAAAGAATCAATTGACCGCACACTTGCCACACTTCTTGACATCACTAAAAAGATTGGCCACGATGAACTAGGTGGCACAGTTGCTGATATCAAAAATCGGATACACGATCCATATATGTTTGTCATAGTTGGAGAAGTCAAGGCGGGTAAGAGTAGTTTCATTAATGCCTTGTTAGAATCAAAGAACGAGATCTGTAAGGTAGCTCCGAGTCCTATGACTGACACAATTCAACAGATCGTCTATGGTGCGGAAGAATCTATAACAGAGATTACACCTCATCTCAAGAGAATTACATTTCCAGAGGAGATCCTTAAGGAAGTCGCTATCGTAGATACACCTGGCACAAATACAATTGCAGAGTATCATCAAGACATCACAGAAAGCTTTATCCCGGCATCTGACTTGATCGTTTTTGTGTTTGAGAGTAAGAATCCATATCGGGAATCTGCTTGGAAGTTCTTAGATTTTATCAAAGAAGAATGGAGGAAAAAAATCATCTTTATACTACAGCAAAAAGACTTGATGGAACTAGACGACCTTAAGGTCAATATGGAAGGTGTGAGAACAAATGCACTATCTAGAGGTATATCAGAACCTATAGTATTTGCTGTATCAGCAAAACAAGAGCTTGATGGAGATAAAGCCGAGAGTGGTTTTAGTCCAGTAAGAAATTATATCAATGATCATATTACAGGAGGTAAAGCACCTTACCTCAAATTGCTCAACAATGCACAGACCAGTTTAACTATAAACGACAAAATCTATAGTGGCCTCGACATACGCAAATTACAATATCAAAAAGATAGAGAATTCAGAAATGAGATCACTGAAATCTTACAATCGCAGAATGGAAAAACGACCAAGCACATTAATATCTTAGTCGAAAACTTGATCGCGAAATACAACAGAATCACAAGTAAATACGAAGCTCAACTAAGCGAAGGATTCAGTTTTGTAACAATGATGAAGCGATCGTTCAAATCAAAATTTAACAGTAAGGAAAAGAATGTCAAAGAGTGGATTAATGGCATCTTCACTGATTTAGAAACAGAACTAAATTCAAGTCTCCGAGAAAGAATCCAAGATGGCGTGGTCGATATTGCAGACGATATCCAAGATATGGCTAAACTGGTGGATGCTAAGATAAAAGCGAGTGAAACGATCTTAAAGAATAATCACGAAATCTATGCAGACATTGCAGATAGAAGAGCCAATATCCTCAAGGATCTACAGCGGACATTTAGTGACTTTATGAGTAAGAAAGAAAACTTCTACTCTGATGATATGCATAATGAAGGAGACAAGGTCATCCCAAATATTGCAGCAGGTAGTGGTGCAGCGTTGATTGGCCTTATCCTAGCTACAGTCACCAGTGGTACGGTCTTAGATGTGACTGGTGGAATCTTGACTGCCGTAGGTCTAGCATTCGCAGGTGTAAGTGTAGGAATGAACAGACGTAAAATACTTAATCAGTACCGGTCCGAAGTAGATGAAGGAAGAGAGCACATCAAAGCAGAAGTAACTGAAAAACTTGTAGACTATACCGGACGAATCCGTGAACGTATCGATAGCAACTTTTATCAGTTTGATGAGATGTTACAAACTGAAGAAGAAATGATTCAATATCTAGAGGACAATCATATAACAGTAAAGCAAGAGATAGGTGAACTGGTTGAATCTATCAAAACTAATCTTCCAAAGATATCATAATCGATAGATAACTCTACATTTCAACATCTGGCACTAGATACCAAGCATCTTTAGCGATTGTTTGTCTGACTTCATCTATGACAGATTGAAGGTCTACATTTTTGCAGTTGAAGGAAAATCCTATTCTTGTGTAATGACCCGATGGTTCAGTGTATACTTCATAACCAGCGCCTTTTATTTTAGAAACCATCGAATCTATGTTGTGTTGCTTCCTATACACTCCAGTTATGATAACACACTCACTTAGACTTGTATGTGTCTTATTCGATTCTTGGTTTCCGTCTTTATCAACAGAGGTAGTCTCATCATTGCTTTCTATTTCATTAGACTCATCTTCCCCTTCTTCATTGCTTACTTCATCTTCACCAACATATACATCTTCATCTGTAGTCGTACTAAAATTATTGCCAAAGGTCTGCACCTCATCTGTCGCTTGAGATAGCTTCACGATTTTATTTATTCCCCAGAACAATCCAGCTAACAAAAACAATAGCAATAGCCAAGGTAACCAAATAGACCAGAAACCTTCTTTATGCTCTGTATGAGAGGCTGCTGCAGATTTATAGTTAGAATTAGTAGCACCAATTGTTGTCTTTGGATCTGCCGTCGGCGGAGATATAATTGGTGGAGGAGTCTTCAGTTCAGGGACGACTGTTTCATCTGTAGATGAGATGGGCAGGACAGACGGATGAGACTCCTCGGCTGTTGCAAGCCGTTCACTATAGTGCTTGGATTCTTCAAGTTTAGCTTTAGCATCAGCAACTTCGACTTCTTTGATTCTTGCTTTTTCAGCTAAGTCTTCAGCCTCTTTATTAGCTTTGGCTCTTTTTGCAACAGCATCCTTAAATGGAGCTAAATCTACACTGGGTGAAGACGCATCTAGAATATCTTGAAGCGTATTACTGATTTCAAATTCAATCCCATTCTTTCGACTTTTAAGTCTACCCAGGTTTTTGAGTTTTACTTGATCAAAATTTATCAATCCATTGAGTACCTTATTAGAAAATTGGCGGACGATTTTATTAGATTTGGCCTCGCTAAACGGGTAAACTTTGAGAAGCTCATCAGAAAGAGAATAGTCAGAATGCAACTCATCAGTAAATACAATGGTCTTAGATGGAGCGATATAAGTATTTGATTGAGCATCAAGGACGGCGGTGCTTTTATTTAGAACGAATGTACCTAAGCCATCAATCGAACACTTGCCATTAGCCATCAGACTATCAATAATTATATTTACAACATTAATCTCCATAGGTGAGTTACTTGTTATTAGTGAATGCGAAGATACAGAAATAGATATATTAGAACTTTGAAAAATCATTGTACTCCGACAAACAGTTGCAATCATCAATGAACTTACAACACCATACATGAACAAACTAAATAGAAGCAAGTCAGATAAGCTATTTGAAGAAGCAAAACAGTATTTCCCAGGAGGAGTTAATTCTCCTGTCAGAGCCTTTAAGTCAGTAGAAGGCAGTCCATTATTCATAGAATCTGGAAATGGCTGTATCATCAAAGATCAAGATGGCAACAGATACATCGACTTTTGTTGCTCATGGGGACCATTAATCCTTGGTCACAACAATCCGAAAGTCAAAGAGGCTATCATAAGCACAGTTGAGAACGGAACTACTTTTGGTACTCCGACAGCAATAGGTAATGAAATAGGCAAACTCATCCTTGACAATCATAGGTTCATTGACAAATTGAGATTTGTCAGTAGCGGTACTGAGGCTGTAATGTCAGCTTTAAGGCTAGCTAGAGGGTATACAGGCAGAGATAAGGTGATCAAGTTCGAGGGGTGCTACCATGGTCATGTGGACTCACTCTTGGTCAAAGCAGGATCAGGTCTAGCAACTTTTGGAGTATCAACTTCTGCGGGTGTACCAGAGAGTTTTGCTAAAGATACCATTGTCATAGGTCTTAACGATTTATCGTCAGTGATGGAAACTCTGGAGGATATGGCTCACGAGATTGCCGCAATTATCATAGAACCAATTCCTGCAAATAATGGATTATTACTACAAGATCAACAATTCCTTGTTTGGCTTAGACAACTCTGTGATAAGCATAAAGTTTTGTTGATTTTTGATGAAGTGATTAGTGGCTTCAGAGTGGGATTTGAAGGTGCTGCAGGCTACTATCACATAGAACCAGATATTATCACTTTTGGTAAAATTATTGGTGGCGGAATGCCTGTCGGCGCTTATGGAGGCAAGGCAGATATTATGGCTTGCATAGCACCTGATGGACCAGTTTATCAGGCAGGTACGCTTAGTGCAAATCCTGTGACACTTGCAGCTGGGATTGCAACTATGAAGCAACTATTAGATCCTCAATTCTACCCTACACAAGAAGCTAAGACTAATCAGTTCGTAAGTGATATAATGGCTCACGTAGATTCCAAGAATTATCCAATTCATATGGTGTCAATTGGATCCATATTTTGGTTTGCATTTGGTAAAGACCGAATCATCAGCAGTGACCAAATAGATCCTGCATCAATGGAGCACTTCAAAAAGATGCATGGTATCTTACTGAACAAAGGCGTCTATCTTGGTCCATCTGGATATGAAGTTGGTTTCATCTCAGCAGCACATACGGAGTCAAAACTGAAAGAAGCGAGCACTATCATTTGTGAAGCACTAGATATGGTATTCGGTTAACAATGTATAACTTATGAAACAAAGGAAACCCATTAAGATTCTAGCATTTGTGGTGACAGGATATATGCTTGTTGCCTTGATCTGGTGGGCAATATTGTTGCAAAAGCAAAACAACCAACTCAATATCGCTTATCAGCAAAACACTGAACTAGCACAAGAAGTAGGATATAACTTTGCCTCAACCAAGTCAATGATAATGGGTGAAGGAATAGTCTTCGGTCTAGCTCTAGTGATAGGTATGTGGATCATCTACAGAAGTTATGCGGCTGAAGTGAAGACCGCAAAGAATAAGTCAAACTTTCTCCTATCAGTAACTCATGAATTGAGGAGTCCATTGACTGGAATTTCACTCAACCTTGAGACTCTAAAAAAGACTTCTTCTTTATCTGGTGTTGCGGATCAAAGTCTATCATATGCTCAACAAGAAACAGAACGATTGAAAATCTTAGTTGAAAACTTACTCAACTCAAAGGCTAATATCGCTAATGCAAATAATCAACCTTTGAAAAATGAGCAGATCATCTTAGAGGAACTAGTCCGCCAGGTCAATTCTAATCACTATCCAACACAAGTCATTAATGTTAATACAGATGGCCCCAATTTGGCACTCAATAGTGAAAGAGAATCCTTGATTACAATCTACCGTAACTTAATTGATAATGCAATTAAATATTCTCCAAAGAAATCTGACATCAGGGTTAACATTCAGGGCAATCTAGATAAGATTAGTCTATCAGTGATTGATCATGCTCCTGAGATACCTAAATCAGAATATGAGTCTATATTTAATGCCTTTTACAGATTAGAAGATGAGCAAGTCAGAGCATCTAAAGGTATTGGTCTTGGACTATACTTGGCTAAGCAAGCTGCTAACAGAATTGGTGGTCAACTACTTGTTAGTTCCAATATCCAAGGCAATTCAGGTGCTGGAGGCAACATATTTACACTGAGCATTAAAAGATAATATGATCAGAATACTTGTAGCAGAAGACGAAGTTAGTATCAGAGTACCAGTTGTGATCAATCTGGAGCTTGAAGGCTATGCAGTTGACTATGTTGAAAATGGTATAGATGCCATCCGATCTCTAAATAATGAGGTTTATGATTTATTGATTCTAGATCTGATGATGCCTCTTAAATCAGGGGAAGAAGTCCTCGATGTAATGAAGAGCAGTGCAATCACTATCCCGACCATCATTATGTCAGCCAAGGATACACCCCAAGATAGAATAACGGGACTGAAGGCAGGTGCATTAGATTATATCACAAAGCCCTTTATCATAGAAGAGTTATTGATCAGAGTCAATAATATACTCAGTAGCCAACCACCCAAACAAGAACAGACCATTGTAGCTATAGGACACTGCACAGTCAATTTCAAGTCAATGGAAATAGTTAATCAAGATGGTCAAGCTATTAGCTTGACAGCAAAAGAATCTAGATTACTTGAGTTATTTATCAATCATAAAGATGAGGTACTGTCAAGAAGTATGATTTTATCAAATGTTTGGGATGAACATGAAAACCCAAGTTCTCGTACAATTGACAACTTCATTACTCAGTTCAGAAAATACTTTGAATCAGACCCAAAAAGTCCAGAATACTTTGTGTCAGTTAGAGGAGTTGGTTATATGTTTTCCACAAAAAAATAGTGCCCAATAACTCCTATAGAATATATTTGTGAGTATAATCCTAACAAACATATGATAAATCTGAAATCGTTCGTCTTACTTAGCTTGTGTGCATTTATGCTATTTCAATGTAAATCAGAAGATCCAAATGCAAGTAAGACTTTGCCATCAAAAGAAATAAACCCTAGCCTTAGCAAGGAAAATTACAATAAAAACAAGTCTTCTAGCACTGCATCAAAGTACATCACTGATGTCATCAAGGTAGCTATGAAAGAAGATACCAGTGACGACAAGAAGAGACAGCTACTTACCGATGCAATCAATGTCGCTGAAGAATCCAAAAGTACTAACCTTAGAGGTAGTCTTCTCAATACATATGTGAGGACACTTGGCCCAAGTGATGATCCATCTAAAGTCTTAGAATTAGCTAATATATTGAAGGGAGCTAATCCTGACGCTGCTGATATACTACTTTTTGGATACTCTAAATTGAATGTCAGTGCTGATGAGAAATCTAAAGCTCTAGGTATGATGGCTACCAGCTTTACAGACCCTGTAGCTAGGATTAAACAACTCAGAGATGCTATCAATAGTGATCCAAGTAAATTCAGCGTAAATGAAGCAAATGCTAGAACATATGTGGATGCATGTGAAGCGTACGCGATGTCTATGCCTGATGCTGCTGATACACCTCTAAATCTGTTCAATGCAGCAGAAGTGGCTAAGAGCATAAAAAGTTATAACAAGTCGTTTGCCTTATTTGATTGGTTAATGGAAAAGTATCCTAACGATCCCAAAGCACCTACAGGTCTATTCCTCAAAGGTTTCATCTTAGAGAACGAACTCAATAATGATAATGGTGCAAAAGTCTACTATGAGGAATTCATAGAGAAGTATCCTAATCATGATTTAGCTGATGATGTTGAATTTCTTCTTGCAAACCTAGGCAAGTCAGATGAAGAAATCCTCAAAATGATTGAAGCTAAGAAGCAGCAGTAAGGTTAGACATTGCTTAATCTAATATACCCTCTTCTTTGAGCAAGCGCTTTGCTTCCTCAGCCTTATCTTTTGGTACATAGATCTGGATTTCTCCAAATATCCCTGCATGAGCCGAGTCCAACTTATTCACTGAAACAGCATCTATACCTGCAGACTCAAGAATATGCTTGGCGGTCATTTCCCTTAGCGGGCTTACTGTGATCATAATTCTGTTCTCGTCCATAAATAACTCTATTAGGTACAAAGTAATAACATAAAAGAAGGGAGTAATGGTTGCCCAAAACTCCCCTTTTATCAATTATCTAATGATTCTTACAACTGAATCATTCAATAGCTATGACTTACTGCTTGACAAATTGCTTGATATAAAGACCATCCTCTGTTCTCATTCTAAGCGTATATACTCCACTGGCAACATCAGCAATATTGTGTGATAAGGTAGGAGTATTACTTGTATATACCACTCTTCCTAGAGAATTAAGAATAGATATCGCTCGTACTTCTGCTTCAGATGTTAAGTCTATCGATAATCTATCGCTCACTGGATTAGGATAGATATTTACTTCGTCAGAATCCAAGATGTCCTCAACGTCAGAAATAATCGCATTGATATCTGCTGTATACCTTGGTAGAATCTGATAGCTATCTAGAAGTTCAGGATCAGTACTATCAAATTGACCTCCAATCCCAACGACATCATACATGAGAGTCAGGTCAATAAACCCTGGATCAGAATTATACAGATCAACATTATCATCTATTCTAACTGTAACAAAATTGCCAACAGGATCTGTGAACTCCGCATTAAACCCTCCAAATCCGACGCCTGGTGTCCAAGTACCATCAACAGGAGTTAATCCAAAATATCTAACTAGCGATGACTCTGTTGTTTCATCAAGGGCTACGATATCTCTGGGGCTCACAAGACTTCCTCCAGTAGAATCTAATGTCACACTAATTGGATTCAGTTGTATAAGACCATTGAATTGACCAACAGTACCTTCGATTGTAACAATATCACCTTCTTGCACAGTGTAACCAAAAGTCTCACTTCCACTAAACACAGCTATACCATCATTTTCATCATTTATTAGATAAAACTGAAGACCAGAATTACTCAGATTCACACCATAAACTGTTGCTGTGACACTAGCTGTCATTCCCAAGTTTACACCTACACCATTGGCATCTACTTCTGTCAATACAAAAATTGGTGTATCTGGATATGAGATTGTACCACAGACTACTGAGTTTGTAGCTGCAGGCGTTCCCAAGTATGGGGTACCATCAGCACTAGCACCTGTATCATTAGTCGCTGCTCTCCAGTTTGCACCATCGTTATTATCATCATTAATATCGCATAGCTCAATACTTGCACCATTTCCATCAGTGCCATTTGCATCTGTGGGCCATACACCAGAGTCAGAATAGTCGACGACATCTACAACATTACCATTTGCATCCGATATCTCAATTGTTTCTCCACCATTTGTCAATGCTCCAGCTTCCCAACCTATTGCTGTGACACCTAGCACTGACATCATTGCTCCTGGATTGACAGCTACTACGACATAGTCATCTGCTGCTACTGTTACTGCATCGAAAGTCATCGTTACCCCAGATGTAAAATTGTAACCAGTAAGATCTAAATCTGCTCCTGAAGTATTGAGTAACTCGATGTACTCTAGACTATCTGTACCTGATTCAGGTGGATTGTAACTGATCTCAGTAATCGTTAGTTGCCCATAGCTGAGTATTGATAGAAATAGGCATATGACTGTTGTGTAGAGTGCTTTCATAGGTTGTAAGGTTATGTATTAAAATTCTATTTATACGAAAGTAACTAATGTGAGAATGCTAACACACATATTTAACCCATATTATCAATCAACACATGAATTCTTAATATTAAGAAAATATTTCAGCCATCATACATCTCACACTTCCGCCTCCAATTGTCTCGATTGTAGGTATCTGTGGAGCTAAGACTGTCGTATGAGATTCTATCGTAGCTACCTGCTCTTCTGTCAATGACGAGAATGCTCTTGCTGACATCACAAGTATAGGCTTCCCATCATGGTCGTGTACTTGTAGCATATTACCAGCGAAATTTTCCATTTGCTCAAGCGTGATATCGATTACTGCTTTTTCGCTTTCTGCAAAGGCATTGAGTAAATTCTCCCTATCCGTAGGACTTGCGACTGACTCCAAGCAGACGATTACAAATGTCTGACCAAGTGCCATCATCACATTGGTATGGTAGATTAATTCTTTATTCTTATCTACTGCTGTGAATGCCTCTGGTCTATAGCCAAAACTCTGACACCATTGAAAGAATAGCTCTTGATTAGTCCGTTCGCTAATGCAAGCATAAGCGATCATATGGTCTCTATCAAGAATCATAGATCCAGTGCCTTCTAGCATTCTATTTGAGGCTTCATTATGTGTGTAACTCTCAATACTTTGATAACCATAATGTTCTATGAGTTGCTCAATGATATCACCTCGTCGTTCGATACGCCTATTCTCTGCAAACATAGGATATAACACAAATCTCCCTGGATGCGTACTGAACCAATTATTGGGAAAGACAGCATCTGGCTTTGGTGGGTCTGGTGTGTCTTCTACGATGATAACATCGACTCCGTGCTGCACAAGTAAGTCTACCATTTCATCAAATTCAGAAATGGCCTTCTCTTTGATAATCTTTTTTGAAATATTTAGCTGGGACTGAAATCCATTGTTCTCAGCGGTCTCACTGTTATACCCAAAGTTATGTGGCCTAACCATCAGGATAGTATTAGTAAAGCTTTTTGACATATTGAGTCGATCTAATTTTGAACTGCAATTTACGATTTTGCTGCTTCAGTTTTCATCTTTGTAGCAACATCGTGCCCAAGAAATTTATCTATCCAGTTGTGTGCTAAGTAGATCACCGGCGTCAATAATACCGCTACAAAAAATTTGTATAGATAATTCATCAATCCAACAGCAAGAACTCTAGTCAAATCCCAATCTGATCCAATGTAAAATGCAATGATCAGCACGACAAAACTGTCCACAAACTGAGAGACGAGTGTCGATCCAGTCGCTCTCAACCATATCTTAGACTCGCCGGTCATTTCTTTTAGCTTGTGAAATACACTGACATCCAATATCTGACCGACAAGAAAGGCCACCATACTACCGATGATAATCCAAAGTCCTTGACCAAATATAGCATTATATGCTATGCCCATATCATTGACATCTCTGATTTTACCGCTTTCGAACTGCCACCAATCATTTGGCGAAAGCGACATACTCAAATAAATCATCGCAAAGCTATAGGTCACCAATCCAATGGCTAAAAAAGATAGCAACTTGACGCCTCTCTTACCGTAATATTCATTGATAATGTCTGTCATCACAAAGACTACCGGCCACAGCATTACTCCTGCTGTCAAATTGAATCCAAGTCCACTAACCCCAAACAGCGTCCAATCCCGTGGCGCAAAACCAAATGTCTTCTCTAAGGAAAATATCTTTGTACCGACAAATTCTGCAAGCAGTGTATTCGCTATAAAAAATCCTCCTAGGATAATAAACAATCGAGTAGCTTTGTCCATTCTCATAATTGAGTTAAAGATACTCGGAGCATGGCAAGAATCCCAATAAACATAAGTGCAGGTACGATAGAAAGTAAAACCCCGGAAAGTGTAATCGTAGGGATAGACTTAGGTACCACTAATAGTCTTGTTGCATTCATCAAAGATGGAGAACCATATATCCTAACAGCTGATGGCAAAAGAGGACTTGTGCCGTCAGTCATTCACTTCGCTGAAAGTGGAGAAGTGATCATTGGTTCGGACGCTAAATCCTTCTTGCAATCTTCACCAGAACGGACAATCTACTCTGCAAAGAGGCTGATGGGTAAATCGATATTGGACCTAGAAGGATATACCGATTCGATGGGCTATAAGATTATCGGGAATCAAGACGATGATAATCGACTCCTTCAAGTAAAAGTCAATGATCATTTTTACAATCCAATTCAACTCTCTGCAGAGATACTTAAAGAACTAAAGTCAAAGGCTGAATCTATCTTGGGCAAGTCGGTTCTCAAAGCCGTAGTGACTGTACCAGCCTACTTCAATGATGCTCAACGGCAAGCAACACGTGATGCTGGAAAGTTAGCAGGACTGGATATTCTTAGAATCATCAATGAACCTACTGCAGCTAGTCTAGCATATGGATCAGGAATCGATATCGACACTAGCGAACATGTTGTGGTCTATGATCTAGGTGGAGGAACATTTGATGTTTCAATCTTGAATATTGACAAAGGGATATTTGAAGTATTGAGTACTCATGGAAATACCTTCCTTGGTGGTGATGATATAGATAATGTAATCATCCAATACTGGAAGAAGACTTATGAGCTTGATGATATTGCAAACCATGTATTGAAACCACTTGCGGAGTCTACCAAAATTGCACTTTCATCAAAAGATTCGACTTCTACAGTGTTTAAGGACCAAAATCTAGAGTTATCAAAAGCTACATTCGAAGAGCTAATCGAACCGATTGTAGAGAAGACACTATATAGTTGCGAGAAAGCATTGAAAGACTCTGGTATTAGTCTAGAGGATATTGATAAGGTCATTTTTGTTGGAGGATCGTCGCGTATTCCTGTTGTAAAGGATCGTGTAGGCAAATTCTTCAAACTACCAATCTACGATAAAATTGATCCGGATGAAGTTGTTGCCCTAGGTGCAGCGATTCAAGCGGACATTCTAGCGGGCAATCGTAAAGACATCTTACTGTTAGATGTAACACCTCTTTCATTGGGCATAGAGACTGTCGGTGGGTTGATGGACACAATCATTACTAGAAATAGCAAAGTCCCTATGGGTGCAGGACGTAATTATACCACATCCGTAGACGGTCAGACCAAATTAAGAGTTACCGTGTTTCAAGGAGAAAGAGATTTGGTTAAAGATAATCGCAAACTTGGCGAAGTGATCTTGACTGACATCCCTCCTATGCCAGCAGGTATTCCTAAGATTGAGATTAAGTTTATGCTTGACGCAAATGGCATCCTAACAGTCAAAGCAAGTGAACTGAGATCAGAAACTTCTACATCCATTCAAATCAATTCACAGTATGGCATTACAGAGGAAGAGATGGGTAAGATGCTCCTGGAGTCAATCACCAACGCTGAGTCAGATATGGAACTAAGAGGTATCCAAGAAGCTGTGACCGAAGCTCAAATTGTCTATAATTCTACATTGAAATTCATAGATCAGAATAAGTCTTGGTTGAAAAAGAATCAAATAGATACCTTACTCAGCCATCATAGTGATCTTAAGGCTGCAATCGAATCAAAAGATAAGCAAGCAATAAATCGCCAATTAGATATACTAAATGACTATAGTCGTCCACTGGCAGAACAAGCTCTTGATCGAGTCGTGGAAGATAACCTATCAGGCAAGTCGCTCCTTGATGATTAATTTGTTCCAAGTTATGTAACCCACTATTGAAAAGAGAAAGTAGATTACCATTAAGGGTGCATAGAGAAACAATCCTTTGGCATAGTACATCACGGCAGTTGTAAGATTCAGTATAATCCAGAATACCCAAGCTGACAAATACCTGTGTGCCTCTAAATATGTAGCAATCAATCCAAACGTAGTCGTTGCTGCATCTAAGTAAGGCAAAGAAGCATCCTCAAAAACTTTGTGAGAAGTAAAGCCAACTATTAAAGATAACGGGACACCTAGAATGATTAATGAAATTAAACGCTTTGGCTTTATTGGTCTAACTGTGTCGTTTTCTGCATTCTCTTGGCGAACCATTTGCTTCCATACATACCATCCATAGATACCAAGTATCGCATAGATTCCATATAAGACACACTCACTGTATAGCTGACTTTTATAAAATAAGATCGCACTGAGGATAGAAGAGACGATACCAAACACCCAGCACCAAATATTCCGTCTGATAAGTAGAATAAGAAATACAAAAGAAAAGATAACTGAACTGACCTCAAGTAGAGTCATAAAGAATACATTGTTTTGCCAGAGCCAATATACTCCAACAACAGATGCCATAACTGTTCGTAAGAAATTATCTCAAGTTCCATTGCTTGAAATGTTCCATCTGGCTTAGTTCGCTTTAATCGGTTGTATGAGATACTAGTCCTAATTTTGATAGTTTGGATATCAAAATTGGATCTATGCACGGTTTTCAACATTCTGAGCATACACTTTGCTCTATAGTTCTTCTTATCTCTGACGTGTCGAGCTAAGTATCTCTCCAGTGAAGTCTCTCGCATTTCCATCATATCGATATCACGGTTCATAATCATTAACACCCAATCCGTAACTATATGTGCTAAATTCAATCCAGACTTATCGTTGTAACTATCAGAATCAACATTGAGCATTGTTCGCAACGTCCTTTTAGCTGGTAGATATTTGGGATCCATCTCTTTTAATGCTGCAATGATATAAACGATGTTTCTTACTAGGTCGAAATTGTACTTAATTCCAGTAGTTAATTGCTTCCTTATATATGATGTGTCATTCTCAATGAATAGCTCGACAGCTTCGCTATGCTGATCATTTTTAATGTAGATTAAAATACGCAATAGAGTTTGTCTTATTCTTGCTAGAACATTTGCTTGCTTACCGGTTTTATTCAATTCACTTGCTGCCTCATCATAGAGTCCACTTTGAAGATAAGCTTCAATTAATCTATTACGAACTACACGGATATGCGTACTATTCTGCACCTCCAATGTATTTTCCAATCCGTCTAATGCGGATAAACACCGCTCTATCACTAGCTCATAATTTGGTATTAGTAATGCATGCATAATACCAAGCTGACTTACGTAAAAGTAAATTTTTGGATTAGTTGTTTCAGTTAACAAATGAGAGTACTTATTATAATAGTCAAGAGACTCCTCTACATACTCATTAGACAATGAAGCAGATTTCTGAAAATGTCTGAAAATTGAATTCAGATAAAGCATAATTTCAGTTTCTAAATAGACTTCATTAAATCTTTGTTTCAACAATTGCATTGAATCGGCAAACATTGATACTGAGCTTTTATTCGATTCAACGAGTAATGTACCTAATTCAAAAGAGGCTAAACTTAAGTTGTCGTAATGCTTTGCTGAGCTACTCCTTGGCTCAATTGCTTTCTTAACACTTATGAATGTGGGCTTACTTATCTTTGAGAGGTAACTAGCAATACTGCTTTGCAATCCAAAGTTCAGATTTTTGGCTACCCAAGATCGATTTGTTTTTAAAATTTCAGCATGATATAGGGGTACTAGTCCTATTAATTTGTCTACTAGTTGATTAGATCGCTTACTAGCTGTGAAAGTTGGTTGATATGTATCTAATAATGTAGCGAGGTCAGATTCTTTATGATCATCTAAGATTATGTTTCTGATTACTTTATACTCAGATTGGTTAAAGTAGTCTCCTTTAATCAAAGACGTCAAGATATGAGTATTGATGAGCAGTCCAAGTAACTGTTTACAAGCTTGTAATTGACTATTATTCAAGTTTATTCCTTTTTTCTATTCTACATATTAAGATTTAATTTAATATGTAAATCAGCTTATTGATAATACAATATACTGGATATCAATTTATTACATGCTACTAATATAGCTAGCATTTAAATATTTAGCACACCATATTTACTAAAAGTGTCACTTACTCTCGATCATTAGTGATTCTATATTTGCTTTATAATTATTAAATAATCAGTTAAAGCAACTACTATGAATTTAATCAATGCAGTACTCAGAGCCCTAGGAATTATCGAGGATGATGCAGATGGGCTTTAGATAAGTTTAAAGCACACAATATGATGACTCAAATTGAATCTTCATATTTACAAGGTAAAAAACTGATCACCCTTGTTCTTCCACAGCAACAAGGGTGAATCAGAATTTTGGAAGTTGTCAATGTAAGAATGATAGGAGTTGTTCTGCAATGACAAGTCAAAGATAAGGGTCAATCATCGTTTAAGAAAGTACCACTTTCTACAGTTTTGAACATTTACATAATTTACCCGAATAGCT
>CALISO010000020.1 GCA_938041445.1 uncultured Saprospiraceae bacterium | reverse complement strand
GCTTTTCTGGGATCATAGGTGGACCTTCTCTCTTCCCTCTCTTCAATATTATTAAACCATTGAGATAAGTGGCAAGTTGATTGTCATTGAGCTTGACATGATCTGGATCTTCATCATTCTTGAGCCAATTGCTTATCTGAGCACGATCGACATCTAATCCACCAAGACTAAATAACTTAATCATCGTATCATCATTGAAGTCAAATGTGTACCTCAATCTTCTTAGTATTACATTGTTTTGCATCGCGTTGTTTTATGATAAAAGTGATCTTATTACTCAGATCAACTCTAACTTTTTACATCAAGTCCTTAACTCTTCAATTCTCTGAGAGAGACTTTTCATTAAAGTTGATCCAATCAATTCCTTTTCTCAATAGAGATTGGGTCTTAAGTGCTTTGTGATTCTCCTTAGGATCATAAGCATAGTGCCACTCAGCTACTGGGGGAAGACTCATTAAGATAGATTCAGTCCTACCGTTGGTATCCAAACCAAACTTGGTGCCCCTATCCCAAACGAGATTAAACTCCACATACCTTCCTCGTCGTATTGACTGCCAAGATTGATCTTCCTTTGTTACCTCTTTGTCTTTATTCGCAGCAACTAACTTCTTGTAGATCGGAACAAAGGCAGACCCTACATCCTTGACAAATGCATGATTGTTTTCTAGAGTATTCACATCTTGATTGAGTCGATCGAAGAAAATCCCTCCAATTCCCCTTGTTTCATTTCTGTGTTTGATATAAAAGTAATTGTCTGCCCATTCTTTGTATTTGTGATAATACTCTGGGTGATGCTTGTCACAAACAGATTTCAGATGTTGATGAAACATTGTTGCTTGTTCTTCTATCACATAGTGTGGTGTGACGTCAATGCCTCCACCGAACCACCAATCGCCTTGATCTGTTTCGAAGTATCTGACATTCATATGGATAATTGGGATATGTGGACTATTGGCATGTAAGACTATAGACACTCCTGTTGCAAGAAATTGGTTCTCCTCTAGTCCAAGATGACTTGCAATCTTCGCTGGCATTGTGCCATGTACTGCGGAAAAGTTAACACCTCCTTTCTCTATCAATGAGCCACGTATAATACGAGTACGTCCTCCACCACCCTCTTCTCTTTCCCATAAGTCCTCATGGAACTTAGCCCCATCCATTTCTTCAAGGCTCTCGCAGATAGAATCCTGAAGACCCTTGAACCAATCAATGACTATTTCTTTCTTTGATTCCAAATGTATTGACTATTTGTAGATTAGGATTCCAACTTTTCCTTGAGAGATGCAACTACAGCTTTGGTGTTGCCGACATATGCCACATTATCAACTATAAAGACTGGACGCTTAAGGAATGTGTACTCTTCTAAGATATACTTCCGATAATCTTTCTCAGTGAGAGTCATCTCGTTGAGCCCTTGTGATCTATATTTCATTGCTCTTCGACTGAATACTTGTTCGTATCCTCCAGATTGCTTCGCAATAAAATCTAATGTCTTAGCATCGATGTTTTGCTCCTTGATATTGACGAGGTCACCTTGCCAATTGACTTCTTTGACAATGCGTTGACACGTGTTGCAGCTATTGAGTATGTAACCGATATCTTTCATTATTGTAAGTGTATTTAGGTTTGATTAAAATCTTACACATTCAAACGAGGACATCTTAGATGTGTTCAACTATGCGAATAAGTTATGTGAAGTGGGCAAAATGAATCCATCAATTAGCTATGTTGCTCTTGCATAATTCTATCAAGATATTCACCATATCCACTCTTGCTATATTTCTTAGCTAGTTTCTTCATTTGTGCATCATCGATGAATCCCATCTTCCAAGCAATCTCTTCTATGCAACCAACCTTTAGGCCTTGTCGCTTTTCTATGACTGCAATGAAGTTAGCAGCATCAAGTAGTGAGTCATGTGTCCCAGTATCTAACCAAGCATATCCTCTACTCATCACCCTTACTTCTAGCTTTCCTTTCTCTAGATAAATTTTATTTACATCAGTGATCTCATACTCACCTCTTGCACTTGGAGCTAGGTTTTTAGCAACGTTTATGACGCTATTATCATAAAAATAGAGACCAGGCACGGCATAGTTACTCTTTGGTTCAGATGGCTTTTCTTCGATACTTAATACCTTACCTTCTGAATTAAAATCAACAACCCCATACCGTTCTGGATCAGTCACTGGATACGCGAATACAATCCCGCCATCTGGCTTCTTACATGATTGTATAAGTTCACTTAATCCATTTCCGTGGAAAATATTGTCACCCAGAATTAGGCAAGCATCATCATCTCCTACAAACTCTTCACCCAAAACAAACGCTTGAGCAAGGCCATTAGGATCGTGTTGGACTTTATACTCGATATTACATCCTATCTCAGATCCATCCCCGAGGAGATCCTCAAATAGTGGTGTATGTTGCGGAGTTGAAATGATCAAAATATCTTTGATACCTGCCAGCATCAACGTTGATAACGGGTAGTAAATCATTGGCTTATCGTACACTGGCATTAGCTGCTTGCTGATTGATAGTGTCAAAGGATACAAACGTGTACCCATACCGCCTGAGAGTATAATTCCTTTCATAGTACTTTACTGTATAATTGAGATGAAAATGTAAAAATCTGATGCTTATCCGTAGTGTACTTCATAGTACTTTTTATAGTCACCACTTGTCACACGATTGAGCCATTCACCATTAGCTAGATACCATTCTACTGTCTTTCCTAATCCTGTAGCGACATCCGTCAATGGTTCCCAACCTAGTTCAGCTTTTATTTTGGATGCATCTATTGCATATCGCTTATCATGACCAGGTCTGTCTGTTACAAATTCTATTCTAGACTTGGCATCACCTGTTGGTCTACCAAGCTGCGCATCGACCGTATCACATAAGAGGTGAACCAGCTCAAGATTTTGCTTTTCATTATTACCTCCGATATTGTATGTCTCACCATTGGTTCCTTTGTGGAAAACAAGGTCAATAGCTTCCACATGATCCTGGACATAGAGCCAATCTCTAACATTAGATCCATCACCGTAAACTGGCAACTTCTTCTCCAGTACGATATTATTAATGATCAATGGAATTAACTTTTCGGGAAACTGGTAAGGCCCGTAATTATTAGAACAGTTAGTAATCTTTATCTGCATTCCGTAAGTATGGTGATATGCCCTCACGAGGTGATCAGAACTTGCTTTAGACGCTGAATATGGCGATCTAGGATCGTAGGGAGTAGTCTCTTCAAATAAACCAGTATCTCCTAAACTCCCGTATACTTCATCAGTAGAAACGTGATAGAATATGTGCTTATCAAAATCTGACCACTTACCCTTTGCAGCATTGAGAAGATTAGCTGTACCAAGAATATTAGTTCTGAGAAATATAAGTGGATCTGTAATACTTCTGTCCACATGTGACTCTGCCGCGAGATGGATAACATCAGTGATATCATACTTATCGAATACTGCATTAACAGCAGCTTCATCATTGATGTCAACTTTCACCAATGTATAATTATTAGCAGACTCTAAATCTGTTAAATTTTCAAGATTACCAGCATAGGTTAATGCATCTAGGTTAACAATCTTATAATCTGGATACTTATGCACAAAGTGTCTGACAACATGACTTCCAATAAAGCCTGCTCCACCTGTAATTAGGATATTTTTCACTGCGTATTATTGATGTAGAATTAGAAAAGAGTTAGTTCGCCTTATCTAAGGCTTCACAAATGTAACTCAAAGAAGGAAAAAGCACCAATATTATGCTGAGTTTGCTCAATGTAAACCGTTAAATATTTGCCACAGACGGATCTTAGATAAATGTATACTTGAGTGATAAGCTGACATTAGGATTCTCCAGGATATTAAACAACACTGGACCATCTACACCATCAGTCACACTAAATGATGAAAATACAGGCTTGGCCATAGATACACCTATCGACACTCTAGACAGGTCAAGTTCGTAACCGGCAATAATGTCAAGATTCAATCTCTTGGATGTCACTACAGAATATGCATTAGCGGCACTACCGATATTGTTATATCTGTATACTTCTTTACCGTAGTCAATTTGTGGTGTAAAGCTACCCGTACTGGTCCCTGTTCCAAACTGAGGAGTGGTATTAGGGACAATGCTTTCAATATCTACCTGATTACTAAAATTGTAAGAACCCTGAGCACCAACAATGATATTATGTCTTTTCCAGATTCGCTTCTTGATTCGTAATGGCACAATCATCGTCACTTTTTGAATAAATGTATAATCGTGGTACTCCTCAAAATCAGGGAAAATGTCACTGTCTATTTCATGACTAAAGAACATTGGTCGATTTGATTTATTCATAACTCCTACACCTGTCTCAACACTCCAAGAATTCATTGGCACAGAAACACCAGTTATTAATCGGAGTCCCGATTGATGGTTACCAATGCCAAGTTCACCAAAAATATTAAACCTTCTCTTCTTAACAGGCTGTATATCTAACAACTTCTCAACTGATGTAAATGCGATAGATTGCTCCAATTCTCTCACCCCAATTGTTGGTAATAAGCTGACTGAAGTAACCAATGCATTGTTATTTGGTGTGATAATTGGCTTTTGTTCTGTTGTAGAATTTAAGTTCTCTTTAGTTGAAGCAACTGTTTGAATAATCTCTAAAGGATTACTTACTATTGATTCAGGTGCTTTAGTACTGTGGAAAGAGGTCTTCTTATGATTAACAGTAGTATTTAATAAGCTATTTGCCTGTGCAAATGTGGTCTGCTCTTGCGTAATAATTTGTCGCGTTTCAGTTGTTGATTCTTGTATAGCAATGGTAGCATTTAGCTGTTCATTGTTATCGGCAATAACTTCTATTGAAGTTTCAGTCTGAAATGGTGCAGTGTCTCTTTCTGGGGTATTCCCAGTTTTTAACTGCTCTGATGAAGTAGCAATTTCAGAAGTATGAAGATTGTCGGGTCCAACATTCAATGAGTGATGCAGCATAACTCCCACTAATATTGCTATACTTGCGGCAGCAACTAGTGGCTTCCAATAAGCAAACGGTCTTCTCGATGACCCTTCTCCTGAATCTTGTCCTGAGAATTGCCTCCAAGCCATTTCTCCATCTGGGTACTGAATAGCTTCTACTTCGCTCTTGATCTGTTGATCTACCTGAGCGGCAGCAAACTGCTCCCATGCTTGTTCTCCCCCTCCAAAATTGACGGAGTCAACCTCATTTCTGAGAAACTGATCAAATTCTTTATTATTCATAGCGCTATTGCAATCGAATTTTTCAATAGGTCTCTGATAATCTTTCGAGCATTATTGACATGCCAGTGCGACGTACCTTCTGTGATTTCAAGTTCCATAGATATCTCTCTATGAGACATCCCTTCAAAAACATAGAGATTGAATACTGTTCGTGTCTTATTGGGCAATTTTTGAATTTCTCTGAGAATATCTTCTTTTAATAGTGATTGTTCACCACTATTACCTTCACGACCGTGCATACGTTCGGCTGTAAAGTCAAACTCTACTATGTCAAGTTTCTTTTTCCTCAAGAAGTCAATTGCTGTATGAATGATGACAGTCTTACACCATCCAAAAAAGCTCTCTTCGTTTATCTTCCCTTCTTTGTAATTATTAATAATCTTAACCATACCATCATTGAAGACTTCCATCGCATCTTCACGATTACGGCAATACCTCATTGTGACACCAAAAAACTTTTGGTAGCACTCGAGATAGAGTTCTTTATCGTTGTAACGCTTGGTATTGATCATACTAACAAATGGTACTAATATTATTTACGTATGTCGAGTACAATATCTTTGCTATGACTCTTCATAAAGTTACAAAAAGTCCATTACTCGGTTCTAAAACGTTGATTCTTAACGTTGTTTTATGATATTCATAAATAAAGAACACATTTATCAAGCAAGCCGACAGAATGCTAAACAATATTGGGTCGGATATTCTTTATTCTATATTGTAGAATTATGCCAATAAGATAGGCATCTTTGCCAATCAATCTAATAAACCACTAAACCCTATGGGAACAAAGGTTACACCTTACGAATCGAGTCAAGCAAATAAGAAAGATCAAGTCAGAACTATGTTTGACAAGATTGCTCCAGTTTACGACCTTCTTAATGGCGTACTTTCTCTTAATACTGATACGAGATGGCGAAGAAAAGCAATTAGCAAACTCAAGGACAAAAATCCTAAGACTATGCTTGATATCGCTACAGGCACGGGAGATGTAGCTGTAGAAGCTAATAAACAGTTAGATCTTGATTCTATTATCGCATTGGACCTATCACCCAATATGATAGAACTCGCCAAAAAGAAAATGAATAAGAAAGGTCTTGAACACATTATCTTTCCAGAAGTAGGAGATTCAGAAAATTTGAGATTTGAAGATCAATCTTTTGACGCTGTCACTGTATCGTTTGGTGTGAGAAACTTTGGCAATCTAAAACAAGGACTATCTGAAATCTATAGAGTGATCAATCCTAACGGGTCATTAGTCGTATTAGAATTCTCCAAGCCAACAATATTTCCATTTAAGCAAATATTCAACTTTTACTTCAAAAATATCCTTCCATTCATAGGGAAATTGACTTCAAAAGATCCAGCAGCATATAAGTACCTTTACGAATCGGTACAAGTTTTTCCTGATTACGATGACTTTGCAATAATTCTAAAGGAAATCGGGTTTAAACAAGTAACATGGAAACCGCTGACATTAGGCATATGCACAATATACTTCGCTCAAAAATAATTTCTGTTTTTCTCTTTATGATTGGGATGCTTCTCGCATCACATATATCAGCTCAGATTACAGCGAAGGACAACTTTAATTACAAAGACTTTCAGAAGAAAAACTATTACTTCGGTATTAGCCCGTTGGGTACAACTATTGCCAGTTTCAGAGTAGATAGGTCAAGCCAGTTTATGCTTAACGATAGTATCAATGTTGTGGAGAGTAGACCGATGGCAGGATATGCTGTGAATCTTATTGGTAATATCAAAATTGGTGAATATTTTGATTTTCGATTCCTCCCTGGATTTGCCTTTCTTTTCCGGGAACTGACCTATGAAAGTGATACACGGACTTACAACAAATCAATAGAATCTGTCAACTTGGAGTTTCCAATGTTACTTCGATTCAAATCTGCACCTTACAGAGACAAGCGACTTTTTGTCATCGGTGGTGTTAAATATTCCTATGATGTGAGTTCTAATAGTAAGATAACCGCCGTTGATGCTGTTGATTTGGTACAGATATCACCGCATGACTTTTCACTAGAGCTAGGAGCAGGCATGCAGTTTTTCTTCCCATACTTCATCCTCAGCCCTGAGATAAAAGTCTCGCAAGGAGTAGGAAACATTCACATCTTTAAGAGAGACCTCAATGAGTCTGCGGTCTTGGACCAATTGCTTAGTAGAGTTCTCCAGATATCCTTTCACTTTGAAGGATAGTATATCCGGATAGTTACACACCTCTATTTCATCTTCTTTTGGGCCTTACCCCAAGAATCTTTCAGACTGATCGTTTTATTAAAAACTAGCTTCTCAGTGGTTGAAGATTGATCTTTGATATAATAACCCTTTCTCATAAATTGAAGGTGCTCACTATCTCCCACTTCTAGAATATGCGGCTCTGCGAGTGCCTTTGAATCTATGTGCTTCGAATCTTTATTGACAAAGTCCATCATATCCTTTCCCTCGTGTCCAAGCGGTGTTGGGTCGGTGAATAGTCGATCGTAACTAATTGTATCAATACTGACTGCTTGTTCTCTAGATACCCAATGCAAGACACCTTTTGCCTTGATTCCTGAAGTATCGCTCCCACTCTTGCTCTCTGGATAATACTCCACAAAAACTTCAGTGACATTCCCATCTGCATCAATTGTATGATCTCTATGAGTGATGATATAGCCATTCTTAAGTCTGACTGTCTTTTCTGGGCCTAGTCTAAAGAACTTCTTCGGTGCATCAACCATAAAATCACCTTGCTCTATATACAGGTGCTTACTGAATGGAACCTTCCTCTTACCAGCGTCTTCTTGTTCTGGATTGTTGTCTACGTCTACCATCTCGACATAATCATCAGGATAGTTAGTTATAGTTAGTTTTAATGGATCCATTACGACCATCATCCTTGTAGAGACTTTATTGAGTTCTTCTCTTACACAAGATTCTAGCAGTTCTATTTCTATAAGATTGTCTCTTTTGGCTAGACCAACTTTATCACAGAATACTCTGAACGCCTTAGCTGGATATCCAAGTCTTCTCAAGCCTGAAATAGTCGGCATTCTCGGATCATCCCAGTCGCTAACTACTCCTTCATCAACTAATCTTAAAAGTCTTCTTTTGGATGTGATCATATATGCCACATTCATCCTTGCGAATTCTATCTGTCTAGACGGGAATATGCCCAACTTCTCAATGAACCAATTATATAATGGTCTATGATGAATAAACTCTAGAGAACACAAAGAATGCGTAATCTTCTCTATACTATCCGACTGTCCATGTGCAAAATCATACATCGGATAAATGCACCATTTATCTCCTGTACGGTGGTGATGTTGATGCTTTACTCTATAGATGACAGGATCACGTAGGTGCATATTGGGTGCTGTCATATCAACCTTTGCCCTGAGCACCATAGATCCGTCGGGATGCTTACCATCCTTCATCTCTTGAAACAATCGTAGGCTGTCTTCTATCGATCTATGACGGTGTGGACTTTCTTTACCAGGAGAAGTAGGTACGCCTTTTTGCTCTGCTATCTCTTCTGCCGTGGACTCATCAATATAAGCATCTCCAGATTCGATTAACTTGGTAGCATATTGATATAGATCATCAAAGTAGTCGGATGCGAATAACGGCTCTCCTTCCCATTCATAACCAAGCCACTTAATGTCTCGCTGAATAGCTTCTACATACTTTGTCTCCTCCGTAGTCGGGTTCGTATCATCGAATCTAAGGTTTGTTTTACCGCCATACTTCTTAGCTAATTCAAAATTGGTACATATAGCCTTGGCATGTCCGATGTGAAGATATCCATTTGGCTCAGGTGGAAACCTAGTATGAATTCTTCCACCATGCTTCCCATTAGATAAATCTTCTTCTATGATTTCTTCAATAAAATTGAGTGGGATATATTTCTCTTCAGACATAAGACTGTATTAAGTATTTGTATTGAGTGCAAAGGTAAGGCAAAGTGCTGTCCTACATACGTTGAGGCATCGAGATTCCTAACAATCTCATCCCAACTTTGATAGCTAGACCAACTTGACGACTGAGCATCAATCTTGCATTCATCGCTTCAGGGCTCTCTGCTCCGAGAATCTTATGATCGTTGTAAAATCTATGGTACTCCTTCGCAAAATCATAGACATGATGTGCCACGAGTGATGGATCAAGCTGCTGAGCAGCATGACTGATGACCACATTAAAGTGATCTAGCAAGGAGATCAACTTCTTCTCCTGAGGTTGCCAGCTATAGTTTTCAGGAAGATTTTTGACATCCTCAGACTTGGTGAGGATTGCTTGTATTCTTACATATGCATTCTGGATATACGGTGCTGTTACGCCATGCATATCTACAGATTGACTAGGGTCAAATGTCATTCGTTTTTTGGCGTTGACTTTCAGAATAAAGTACTTCAATGCTCCTAATCCAATATTGCGATAAACTTCTGACTTCTCATCTGCACTAAAATCAGCAAGGAATTGGCTTTCTTTAGCTGAGTCTTCGGCCACACTAATAACCTCTTTGACTAAGTCATCTGCATCTACAACTGTGCCCTCTCTACTTTTCATTTTACCTGAAGGCAGATCCACCATTCCATAAGATAAATGATGCATATTCTTGGCATACGGTACTTCGAGTTTATCCATAGTCGCGAATAATGCTTGGAAGTGATAGTCTTGCTCGTTTCCGACAACATAAATCATTTGATCAAAGCCAAAATCTTTGTGCCGTTCAATAGCTGTGCCGATATCTTGGGTGATATACACAGAGGTGCCATCACTTCTCAGGACGAGTTTTTGATCAAGACCTTTGTGCTCCAGATCTACCCAAGTGCTATTGTCCTCTTTCTGATAAAACACCCCATCAGTCAACCCTTTAGCGATAATATCCTTGCCTAGTAAGTAGGTATCTGACTCATAATACAACTTGTCAAATGAGACTCCAAGTGCATCGTAAGTCTCATCAAAACCCTCATAGACCCAACCGTTCATCTTCTGCCATAGACCTACGACTTCTGTATCCCCAGATTCCCAAGCAAGAAGTAATTCCTTGGCCTTCTTGCCTATTGGCGAGTGAGTATTAAAGTATGTGTTTTTATATCTTGGAAAGAAGTGTTCCTTCTTTTCGTTTTCTTTTTGATTCTCTGAATAGGTAGCCTCACCTGCATCGCTTTCTTGCCAATCTGCATACTCCTTCTTGAAGAGTTTCTCAAACATCACATAATATTTCCCCACAAGGTGATCACCTTTCACACCAGATGAATCAGGTGTTTCTCCATTGCCTTCTTGCTGCCATGCAAGTATGCTTTTGCAAATTGCAATCCCTCTATCATTGATAATCTGAACCTTCTTAACATCATTGCCTGTGTATGCTAAAATTTCAGACATCGACCACCCTATGAGAATATTACGGATATGTCCTAGGTGTAGAGGTTTATTAGTATTCGGAGAGCAGAATTCAATAACTACTTTCTTACCTGTTGAATCTCCCTTCGCGTAATCTTCCCCTATTTCAGTAATCTGAGCTAGTTGATTTCTCCAAAAGGCATCTGCGAAAGTCAAATTAAGAAAACCTTTAACTACCTCTATCTTAGCACATTGAATTCCTTGCGACTGAATGTATTCGGCTAACTTGTCACCTAAGTCTTGTGGTGTCACACCAAACCTCTTGAGATACGGAAATAAAACAATGCTATAATCGCCTTCAATATCATCAGGAATTGTCTTGATGTTAACCGATTGGGCTTCTATAGAGGCGTCGTACTGTTGCTTAAAAAATGTAGAAGTCGCCTCTCTGAGGAGTAGTGTATTAGTCTTGTATGACAATTTCTTAGCGCTTAATAAATATTAAAAGCCCCAAAATTACACAAATTAAGTGGATGGCTGCTCCGGTTTAAAGAAGCTAAAGTGAGTCTGACCATAATTTCTGACATCGGTCAATCTCGGGTGATGATCATAGCGAACATGTGGGTTATGCTCTACAACTAACAAGCCATCATCTGTCAATAACTTATGCTGAAATATCTGATCAGGAATCGTGTGAATCGTTGGCAATCCGTATGGTGGGCCAGCGAATATATAGGAATACTTGCTATTCGTAGCTTTAATAAATTTGAATACATCACTTCTGACGATTGTAATTTGATCTTCGATTTCAAGCTTCTCACTCATCTTATGCACGAACTTGATGCAATTAGGAAACTTGTCGACATAGGTAGCAGACCGTGCACCTCTCGAGATACATTCATAGCAATGATTGCCAGAACCACCAAACAAATCCAAAAAGTTCATTTCTTCAAAGTCGATGATATTCATTAATATATTATACAACGCCTCCTTGGAGTAATCAGTCGTAGGTCTCGTAGGCCACTTGTCCGCTGGCGGTGTAAACCGATACCCTTTGAACTGGCCTCCTATGATACGCATGAATATGCTAAATAATGAGGTATCAAATCTGTGTGAGCAGCAAGATCATGACTAAGCATTATTGACGGAACTTGTAATTGTTCTAGCTGAGGTAAATAAGTTCCAAGAAGAGAGATTTGATCAGTAGTCAATCCTGTATGGGTTAATATAGTCTCTGGCGCAATTTCATTTTGCTGATAGAAAGCAAGTGTGTGATATCCTATGTTCGATAAATCCCCTTCGTTAATGATTTTGAAGTGCTCTAGTTTTCCACCATTAATCAATCCAAGTATGAATTGACCGTTTAAGGCTAACAGATATGTGGATGTATTCTTAGATGATACAAGTTTCATCAACCCTTCAAGTGCATGTCGAACATTCCTGTCTTGAGATTCTGACTCAATTGGGGTATTTGATTTGAAGACGATTGTTTGACCCGATCCTTTTACTTGTATGGCGTGACTATCTGTATGATCAGTATAGATATTAACGAAGTATTGGTCTAATTTCTTAGATGAATAATCTTTGGAATTCAGTACGATGACCTGATCAGTAACAGTTAAAGCGATATGTTTGGTACTTGAACTAGCAAGTAAGGTATCACCACTATTATTGTAGCCACCTTGCACCAAATAAAGCTTTCCTTTACTCCAATACCCTATTGTTGATTTCCCATCTGTTGTATCAAAGTATGTAACTACATCAGGATGGATATCTGATTGGTTATTCCCAAATAATGTTGTCATGAAATATTACTGATCCCAGTTACCTGAAATATTGGGAGAGTTCATATCACCAAACTTCATAAGATGATCAGGATTGTAAGAGTTGTCGTACTTAGAATATTTTACATCGGCGTACTTGCCCATAAATTCCTTCCATCTCGTACCTACTTGAACTACGCTTACAAGTGTTTGTTGATAAGTCATTGTGTCAGCATCAATGGCAAATTCTTTCTTATCATCAGTAAAAGGTACATATCTGAGTGCATCTAGATCTATACCAAGAATATTGATAGAGTCAATAGCGGGTGTATATGTCACAGTTTCAAGATACTCTCCAGGTCTTTTTGGATCTTCTTCTATACTGATATGAGGAATACTATCAACCTTAAGAACAGTTGTGAGAGTGTCAAAATTAGGAGCAAATTCTCCAGTTATCTTTCTATAAATTTCTTGTGTACTTCTGATTGTAGAAAGCTTGGTAGCCACTGCTGATCCTCTTGCATCTTTAACCTTTTCAAAGGCAATAGGCTCTTGGATATTCTTTACAAGTACAAATCCTAAGAATATACACAACACTAATAGGAGTAAACTAATTATGATTCTCATGAATACTTTCGGTTATTTCGATTAATCAAACTAAGGTCTCGACTCATATTAATAAGTCGGTGGGGTAAATATAAAACAATTCGCCACTTATAAGAGATGCAAACTGTCCAAAAAAAGGTGTATTACCATAAAAATATCTCAATTTTGTATTTGTAAAAGAGAAGTAGAGTGCAAAAACAAAACCCAGTTACTATCCTAGCTATCGAATCTTCATGCGATGACACATCAGCTGCAGTCATCCAAGATGGTGTAGTTTTATCCAATCACATTGCAAATCAAGACGTTCATAAAGAATATGGTGGAGTGGTGCCAGAGCTAGCTAGCAGACTACATGACAAGAATATTGTACCGGTGGTAGATAAGGCCTTAAAAGAAGCAAGAGTCAACAAAGATGATCTAGACGGGATTGCCTTTACGAAAGGTCCAGGATTACTTGGGAGTCTTCTAGTTGGGGTGAACTTTTCTAAAAGTATGGCACTTGGACTAGACATTCCATTGATAGAAGTCAATCATATGGAAGCCCATGTAATGGCACATTTTGCTGAAGCACCCTACCCTCAGTTTCCATTTTTATGCCTGACAGTATCTGGAGGTCATACCCAACTGGTGTTAGTTACCAACTATAATGAGATGGAAGTACTAGGCGAAACGATTGATGATGCCGCTGGTGAGGCATTTGACAAAACAGGGAAGATTATCGGATTGCCATATCCTGCAGGCCCAGTAATAGATCAATATGCCAAAAAAGGTCGCCCAATTCATACCTTCACCAAACCATCAGTAGGCGAATATGAATTTAGCTTTAGCGGGCTGAAGACATCTATTCTTTACTTTCTCCAAGATCAGGTCAAAAAAGATCCAAATTGGGTGGAAAATAATATCTATGACATCTGCGCCTCAGTACAACAAACAATTGTGTCTATATTGATCGAAAAGTTAGCATATACAGTTACAAAACACAACATCAAAAGAGTAGCAATTGCTGGAGGAGTCTCAGCAAATAGTCAGTTGAGATCAAGTCTGCAAGAGATAGCCGACCAAAATGGATGGGAAGCTTATATCCCTCAGTTTAACTATTGTACAGATAATGCCGCGATGATTGGAATCAGCGGCTATTATAGATACCTCAAAGGAGAATTTGGCTCACAATCTGCAAGCCCTTCTCCCAGATTATCTATTTAGACATCATTGATTCTAGAAGCTTGGTCTTCTTTTCTTTGATCTTATCTTCCTTCGAATCAAGTTTTGCCATCTTCTTATTATACTTTTCTCTTGACCACTTTTTTGAGTCTAGTTTTTCTTTGTAAGCAGCTTTCTTAGCGTACAACTTTTCACGATTCTTATCAATCCCGACTTTCTTCTTTTTGAATTCATCGCTCATCTTGACATTTTTTGCTTTAGCTCTTTGCCTTGCTTCCTCTAGTTCTACTTTGTCTTCAGCATCAAGATCATTCTCATCCGGTTGGATGGTGGGCTTCTTAACTTTTTCCACTTCTTCTGTTTTTGCTTTTTGCTTAAGCTTGACATCCTCTTGTGCAAGCAGATTACTTTGACAAAAGCAAAGAAGAATGATGACTGTTGATATTATAGATATGGTTTTCATTAGATGGATTTAATTTTTGTTATGGTAGTTTGCTATGAGATAACATCGATTGTTAGAACAGATAAGTTAATCAAGATAGTATAATCAAAGTCTTAAAACTCTGTATCACTAACTCGATAGTTAATTCCAAAACTCCACCATCGTCCAGGTATCACAGCGCCAAGTATTTCTTGATACTCGGTATTAGTGAGATTAAATATCTCGAAGTATAGTTGCACATTACTTATAGTGTTATATCCAACTTTCAAATTATGGGTAAGGTAAGAGCTTGGTATATTACCTATGGTGACTATAGGTACCTCTAATTCATCAAACACTACAAGTTCTTCTGGATTGCGATACTGTAACAATGAAGCCAAGCTTACATTAAACTTATATACTCTGAAATTTAACATCGAGCTCAATTGCGATGAAGGGTGATTTGAGATATATCTTGATAGCGTACCAGCATCAACTTTAGTCTTCAAGTAAGTATATCCTAGATTGAGATCTACAAGAATTCGTTCTTGGTAATACCACTTTTTTCTCGCAGTGAGTTCTAGTCCCTTGACATTGCTTTCGCTAATGTTATCGGCATAAAAATACTCTTCACCTGGAATAAGATTTGTGAGGTTAGATATCGTAGATGCATTACGAAGGGAAAAGTCTATCAAGTTTGTAGAACTACGATAAAAACCAGTAGCCGATAATTGTATCCCATTCTCAAAGTAAACATCACCACCTAGGTCAAAGCTATTGGACACTTCTGCTAATAGATCAGGGTTGCCGGCATTCCTGCCTGCTGTGAGCATTGGTATCTGAGCTGAGACATAGCGTTCTGTAAAGTCCGCTGCTCTGATTGATCTTCCATATGATGTTCTTAATACGTAGATGTCCTTCTTCCAACTCAAACTTAGTTGAGGTAAGAGTTCAGTACCAAAGTTTTCATCGTTCTCAACTCTGAAACCTGCATTTATTTGAAGTCTATCTGTGATGGCATGTGTGCCTTCTGCGTAGACGCCTAAACTGACATTGGAATGATCTCCTCTATCTGTACTGACTATTGACTTATGAATATATTGACCACCAAATCCAATCGTTGTCTTATCACTCAGGGCATAGTTGTGGTTGTACTGACCTAAGTATTGCTTTGTATTGTGGTCATTTGAAGAAAACAATGGGTTAAATACAAATAGGTCATCTACTGACTTATACCCAAGGTTTACTTCGACATTATGCTTATTCCTCTTGTGGGTTAATGCGGCCATACCCCATTCATTAGTTGTGGTCTCTCGAGATTCGTCAAATGCTGATGCCGTATAAAAATACTTTGCATTGAAATCTCGATAATCGTATCCACCTCTTACAAGCACCTTGGTATTATCACCAAAAAACTTACCCAAAGCAATGCTGTAAGATCTCAGATCAAAGTCTGTATTGTATAGACTATCTGTAGTAGTACCCAAAACAAAATTAGGATTAGCTAACGTTTCTCCATCAGCAATTCTAGTCATCATTGATCCAGAAATTAACCACTTAGACTTTTTAAGAACCATTCCCACATCAGACTTGACCAAATTATTCTGCCCAAATGCGATGTCCGCTATCGCCTCTACGTTTCTATCTTGATTATTATCTGCAACGTATACCTTAGTTTTGATATGAATCAACCCACCTACTGCATCACTACCGTAGGCGACTGCTGCTGGACCCTTGACCACTTCGATGTGATCAATCTCCGTCATAGAGATAGGAATATTATTATTGAAGTGTCCTGTGAGTGGATCATTGAATCTGACATTATCTATCAAGATTAGTACTTGAGAGAAAGTACTACCTCTCATCCCAATATCATTTTGCACACCAAAAGGTGCTCTCATATTAGTTTGTACACCAGCGACATATCTCAGTAATTCATCAATAGACTCTACTGGATAATTCAGAATATCTTCCCTCTTGATAATCTCTATACTTCTACCTGACTTATAATTCTCTTGAGGTATTCTTGAAGCCGTGACTATTGTCTCCGATGCTAGGACCTCTATATCTTGAGCGATTACTTGTATTGAAGTCATAAGGAAGGTCACAACAGCAAGTGTCATTAATAGCCTTACCTTTTTAGAAATGCTGTCTTTCATAAACAATTGAAGAATGGATACAAAAAGGCGCAAAGATGGATAATCTGTTTAAAATAACTCACAATTTGAAAGATATTTACTCAACAATGATGAACTAGTCATAAGCCTGCAAAAAAAGCATCTTCAAAGTGACTAATCTTGTGCTGTCCATCTTTACTTAAGATTAAGGAGATTATATCAAATCGGATTTCTCCATCCCACTCTATTTCTTCCATATATTTATTTGCAGCATCGAAGTACATACGTTCTTTTGCAGCGGTAACTGATTCTGAAGGATCACCGTAGAATGTGTAGGATTTTGTCTTAACTTCTATGAAGACGAGAACATTTGCATTTTTTGCTATGATATCTACCTCAGCTCTACTATAGCGATAGTTCAAAGCTAAAATTTCGTAACCTTTATTGATAAGATGTTTTTTGGCAATAGCCTCACCCATATCACCAATCTGCTTAGTCGTTAATGTATGCTTAGTCATTATTATCAGAGTGATTAATCAGTCCTTCAAAAGTTAATAAGATACAGTACTTTTGAATTCTAATATAAAATAAGTATTTCAATATGATGAATCAACTTATAGATCGATTTGTGGACCAGCTCCAAGAAGCGTTGCAAATCGGTACTCAAGCAAAAATCACACAACCAAGTCAACCAATTCAAAACGTCTATGTCGCAGGTCTTGGTGGATCAGGTATTGGAGGAGATTTTGTCAGAGAATTCGTCTATCCAGAATTGAAAGTCCCATACGTGGTGGGTAAAAGTTATGATGTACCTGCTTGGATTAGTCAACATACACTTGCTATTATTTCATCTTACTCTGGAAATACGGAGGAGACACTTGAGGCTTTTGCCAAAATACAAAACTCTGGCGCTAAGATCGTCATAATCTCTAGTGGAGGAAAACTGATTGATACAGCTAAGTCAAGTGGTTACGATTATATTCAAGTACCTGGTGGTTGGCCGTCTCCGAGAGCATGCCTTGGTTATTCTTTGACACAGCAGATGTTTATCCTCCATCATTTAGGATTAATCTCTGATGCGTTTGTAGAACAGATTAAAACATCGATAAATCAATTGAGATTTAACCAAGATGAAATCAAAAAAGATGCTAAAACTTTAGCGGAATTCTTAAAAGGCAGAATACCCGTAATCTATACATCTACACAGATGAGTGCTGTAGCAGTAAGATTCAGGCAACAAATAAATGAAAATGCAAAGCAGCTATGTTGGCACCATATCGTTCCTGAGATGAACCACAATGAACTTGTAGGTTGGAAGCAGCCAAATGACAAACTTGCTGTAGTGTACTTCCGTAACAAGTCTGATTATCAACGAAATGCCGTCAGAATCGATATTAATAAAGAGATTATTAATAAGTATACTCCTCATATCGTGGAATTATGGTCGAGAGGCAACTCTCTCATAGAGCAAGCCCTTTACTTTGTTCACTTAGGTGACTATGCATCGTATTATCTGTCAGAATTAAACGGAGAAGACTCTATAGAAATCGATGTAATTGATTACCTCAAAGGAGAATTAGCCAAGGTATAAAATTGAGCTAGCATAAGCATATAAACACATGTCAAAGAGAAGAAATAGAAGACGAAACTCTAAGAAGAATTCAACCTGGATACTGCTCATAGGTTTTTTCCTTGTTGGTTTATGGCTGATAGCATCTATAGTTAAAGGAGTCAACCCACTTAAGTTATTTTCTTTTAAGTCTGATGCTGTTGACTCTAAAGAAAGGATGATCTCCTATGATAGCCTTACAACTCTATATCAAATAGAACAGGACAAGAACAACAAACTGAGCAAAGAACTTGATGCTCATAAAGCATCTGCAGATCTTAGAATGGTCAGCATCTCAGCCGGTACACTCAATATGCGGTCAGCTGCAAGCACCAGTGCTGAAATCATTGGAGACATCTCTACAGGTACTCAAGTGAAGGTATATTATTGCAAGCAAGATTCAACAGTTATCGGAGATACAAAAGGTACTTGGTGTATGATCAGCAATGCCGATACCGAAGGTTGGGTATGGAGTGCTTACCTACAATAATTTCATTAAACTCCATTTTACATCCTTAAGATTGGGAAAGTTTTAAAATGATTGTTCATACATTTTGCATAAGTAGAAATATTGATGTAACTTAGTCATAATGTCAACGGACATTTCAAACCACATTTTGAAATCATATTTTTTAACCTAAACGATACGATTAGTATGGATATAAAAATCGATAGAGAAGAGACAGAAGGAGCTAACTACTTTGACAGCTATGCAAGAGAAACTTTAGGAAAGTTTTTCGTCAAGTATCCCTTTATTGAAAGCATCAAGGTATTCTTCAGAGGTAAAGATCACCCGTATAAGAAAGTAAAGCTACAAGCAAGATTGAAAGGTAAAGATGTTTTTGTAGAAGCACGAGGAGATAGGCATGATATCGCTATAGACGCAGCTACTTCTAAACTAAGATCACAAGTTGAAAAATATAAAACTAAGAGATATAAAAAAGTCTCTTAAGACTATAAGAAATAATACATAAGTTAAGAGGTTACTTCGCATATGAAGTAACCTCTTTTCGTTTGAGTACATATTAATCGTCAGATTAGACCTATTGCTTTCATATGACTAATCAACACTTATACCGAATCAATGGTATGACCTGCAAAAGTTGCGCAGCTAAGATTCAAGAGACTTTACAGGCTATTGAATCAATCAACACTATCTCAGTAGACAAACCTACTGATAGTGCTACGATAACATTTAATCGAGAGTTATCATTAAATGACTTGCAAGAACTATTAACAGATCTTGACCCTAAGTACTCAATTAGCAGTAATGCCATATCTCAGCAATTCGATGAAGAAAAACCAAAAGCTCCTACAAAGAGCTGGTTCGCTACTTATCAACCAATACTCCTCATCTTCGGATATATTCTTGGAGTAACGTTAGTTATCCAAATTAACCAAGGTCAATTTGAATTAATCGAATGGATGCGGCACTTTATGGCTGGCTTCTTTCTTGTGTTCTCCTTTTTCAAGATGATGGATTTGAAGGGATTTGCTAAGAGCTATATGATGTACGATATCATTGCTCGCCAATGGTCAGGTTGGGGTTATCTCTATGCTTTTATAGAACTTGGACTAGGTATTGCATTCTTGATAGGATCCAATCTATTGATAACCAATATGATAGCACTAATAATTATGTCGATCAGTATTATTGGAGTCTTGCAATCAGTGTTAAATAAACGAACAATACAATGTGCTTGTCTCGGGGCAGTATTCGATCTCCCTATGAGTACAGTGACTATCATTGAGGATGGATTGATGATCGTGATGAGTGCTATGATGATCTTCTACTATTTATAATCAATCCAATTGTAAACAAACACCCTTGTGAGCCATTCATATCGGTAGACGGTTTGTAATTTTACACTCATGATGTTATCAGTACAATATGTTGGAGAGACACTATTACCTGGTCAGATAGGACACTTCTGCTTGACCTTTGGGTTCGTAGCTGTTCTCTTTGCAGTATTTGCGTTCTATAAGCATACTAATACTGATGATATCAGTTGGCAAAGGTTTGGAAAAGTCGCTTTTGTATTACACGGCATTAGTGTATTCACGCTTGTAGGTACCATATTTTATACAATGGTCAATCGCCTGTATGAATACCAATATGCCTTCGACCACGTGTCTAATGACTTACCGATGCGGTATGCGTTTTCTGCATTTTGGGAAGGTCAAGAAGGGAGTTTCCTCCTTTGGATGATGTGGCACATTGTCCTAGCAAGCATTATCATTTTCGGAAAAAAATCTATTTGGACAAGTCCAGTAGCCGCAATCATACTTGCTGTCCAAGCATTTACCCATAGTATGATACTTGGAATTTACGTCCCAATTGGTGAAGGATTCAGATGGGGAATCAACCCTACTCTACTTCTTAGAGACGGAATGGACATACCCCTTTTCAATAATGCTCAGTACCTCTCTATGATCAAGGATGGCAATGGTCTCAATGAGCTCTTGCAAAATTATTGGATGACAATTCACCCTCCAGTAACATTTTTGGGATTTGCTTCTACAACTGTGCCGTTCGCTTTTGCCATAGCAGGATGGTGGAAGAAAGACTATAAAGGCTGGCTAAGACCCGTAACAACATGGGGAATATTCTCAGCAGCGATCTTAGGTACTGGAATTTTGATGGGAGGTGCTTGGGCTTATGAAGCATTGAGTTTCGGTGGATATTGGGCTTGGGATCCTGTGGAAAACATGTCACTCGTTCCGTGGATGATCCTAGTAGCAGGTGTCCATACCAACCTTATAGCAAATGCTAGCGGTTACTCGATCAAGAGTACTTACATCTTCTATGTCCTGTCATTCTTGATGATCGTCTATAGCACATTCTTGACACGTAGTGGGATTCTAGGAGATACTTCAGCCCATGCCTTTACAGAAATGGGACTTGAATGGCAACTAGTCGGATATATAGGCTTCTTTGCGATAGGCAGTGTTATACTTTATTTTGCTAGAGCAAAAAATGTCCCAACGAAAACAAAAGAAGAGTCCTTATACTCTAAAGAATTTTGGATGTTTATAGGTGCAATAGTCTTATTCTTTGGTTCAATGCTGATAGCGATATCCTCTTCTCTTCCAGTCTATAATGCCATTATGGAATACTTCGACCCTCTGTATATCGGTAAGGTGATTGAAGAACCCATTCCTCACTATAACAAGTACCAACTCTGGGTTGCAATTTTTATTTCTCTTCTAGGTGGATTCAGTGTCTATACAAGATTCAGACAATCTGGGTGGAATAGAGAATTTAAGAAGTCATTGTTCTTAATACAAGGATCGAGCTTATTAGCAGCCGGGATACTGACATATTTGATGACTTTTTGGATTGATTACTATGAAACACGTTATGCAATACTAACCTTCTGCCTACTCTATGGTATGGTGTCAAGTCTTTGGTATCTTATCCGAAAGGCTGGTCAAAAAACTAAAATGGCTGCAGCATCACTTTCACATTTGGGATTCGCATTGATGATACTAGGTACAGTAACCAGTGGTCTGAATACTAAGGTGATTTCTTCCAACCCATTTGCTATGAGAGGACTTCTTGCAGATGAATCATTAGCTAAAGTCATCACACTTATCAAGGAAGTACCAATGTTTGTCAATGACTATTGGATTACATATGAGCAAGATACAGTGGTTGGACGATACAGGTATTTTGACGTCAGATTTGATAGAATTGATGAACACCAAGAGATTGTAGAGACTTTCAGAGTGACTCCGAATGTCCAATACAATAAAGAGTTTACTAAAATAGCAGCCTCTAATCCTGCTACCAAGCACTATTGGAATAAGGATATCTTTACGAATATCGCCTCACTTCCAAGATCCCAGCAAGACATTGAGCTAGCTAAGGAGGTTGAGGATTCACTTGATTATAATACTTATCGCGGATTTGTCGGAGATACGTTGATTACTAAGCAGCACTTTGCGATTATCAGAGAAGTGACTTATGAACCTAGCATCAAGGATGTGCCAGAAGATTCGTTGACACTCAGTCTGGGTGTAGAGCTAGAGTTTGGAGCAATGGATGATGATAAGACGTATATTCTGACACCTGCAATGGGTCTTAAAGAAAATAACATTTTTGAATATCACGCTGTAGAAGACAAACTAGGTGTTAAAGTAAAGCTTGATGAATCCGTATTCAGAAATGAATTCAGCACTGAAGATGCGTTGACTTATGAAACTTTCAAGGTAAAAGAAGGAGATGAATTTTTCTATGACGGCTACCTTGTCAAGGTTGTCAACCTAGGTAGAAATTTTGACGAAGGAGCTTATACACAGAAGGAAGGAGACATCCCAGTAGGTGCTAAGTTAGATATTACACAAGAAGATCGAAAATTTACTCTCAATCCAATCTACTTCATCAGAAATAATAGACCTCTAAACATTAAAGATTACGATGCACAGAGTGGTCTTCACGTTAGGTTTATTTCTATTGATCCAAAAGACGGTACCTTAGAATTTGCATTAGCCAAAGATCTACGTAAAGACACGGAACTCATCTTCTCAATCGCGGAGGATGTGCCTCGCCAAGATCTTATCGTACTAGAAGCAAAAGTATTCCCTGGTATCAACTTATTCTGGGGAGGTGCTGTACTGATGATTCTAGGGTTTATATTTGCATTGTGGCAGCGCAGAACAAGATATTCGAACAACTCAGAATAGTAGGTATAGGTAGCGGCAACGTAGCGACACACCTGTATAGGGCACTTGCCATTGCTGGATTGGATTTCCTACAGATATATAGTCGCAATATAGAATCTGCTTGTAGACTTGCTGATCAATGTGGTTCAATTGGTATTGACACCTTAGCTGAGATGATCCCTGATGCAGATATTTATATCATAGCCATCGTTGATGATGCAGTTGAAAATTTTGTCCAAGAACTAAGTTCTCACATTACAGATACTGCATTGATTGCGCATACAACGGGAAGTATCTCTATGGATGTACTTGCTGTTGCAAATAACCCAATTGGGGTGTTCTACCCTTTACAGACATTTGACAAGGATCGTCATATAGATCTATATTCAGTTCCGTTTTTGCTCGAGTCAAGCGATAACACCGCTATGACAAAGCTTGCCTACTTAGCTTCTCGGTTGAGTCAATCTGTTCATCAGATAGATAGTGAGCAACGCAAACACATTCACTTAGCTGCAGTAGCGTCTTGCAACTTTGTTAATCATTTACTGACAACAGCTTATAACTACTTGGAAAATCAAGATCTCAATCCTCACCTACTTGATCCACTCATCACGGAGACGATAAGTAAATTCACTAGAAAGTATCCCTCCGACACTCAGACAGGGCCAGCTAAACGAGGCGATAAAGGCACTATAGAAAAACACACATTAATGTTGCAAAATCAACCTGAAATGGAGCACCTTTATACTGTCATTACTCAGCAAATCCTAAGTAAGTATCAATGAGAATAATATTTGAAGAAAGTCATCAAGGTATCAAAGTCACGGGGTTTGAGTACGAGAGCAAGTACTCACTCAAGTATGAGCAATTTCATATGGAGCAGTGGTTCAAGTTTAGAGACGGATCGGTTGAGAACTTAGATAGCCTGAGGTCAGATGTGGCAGTTAGTTTGCTGCCGGGTGTTGCTGTACGCTTTGAGACAATGTTGAAAGATCAATCGACAGCGATTCTCAAAGGAAAAGGCATTAAGGAGTCTGACTATCCTGAGATCATATGATAGTCTATCTCGTTTTTAGATTTGCAGTAGCCTTCACGGGGATGATACCATATCCCATTCTCTATAGGATATCCGATGGTATAGCTTGGGTAATGAGAGTCGTAATTCGTTACCGTCGCGATGTAATAAAGCAGAATCTCAATTACATCTTTCCAGATATGTCTAAGGAAAAAGTACACAAGACAACTAAGGAAATCTACCGTAACCTTACAGATGTCATACTAGAGTCCTTAAAGAGCTACACTATGTCTATTGAGGATATCAATAGACGCTATCTATTCAAGAATAAAGAAGAACTCTCTCGACACTACGATGCTGGAAAAGATATCACAATCCTTGGAGGGCACTACAACAATTGGGAATGGGGCACCTTGACTTGCAAGCATCAACTACCCTTCCATGTAGTTGCACTGATCAAACCACTTAAAAATAAAAGGGTGCATGACTATATGCTCAAAGGACGTAGTCGTATTGGTACAGAACTCGTATCTATCTATAGTGTCAAAAAATCTGCATTGCATACGCCAGGTCAAGAGCCAAAAGCTATCGTATTCGTAGCTGATCAAAATCCTAGCAGAGGTGCTACAGCATTAAATGTGACATTCTTGGGAAAACCTACTAAAGCCCTACCGGGTGGTGAAGCATATGCTCGCAAGTATCGGACGCCTGTCTATTGGATGGAGGTCACACGGATAAAAAGAGGATATTATACTGTCACACCTACACTAATCACTGAAGAACCAAGATCGCTTGACAGAGGTGAGATTACAAACCAGTACTTAAGTCACCTGTCTGCTCAGATAATTGATAATCCAGGCAATTGGTTATGGACGCATAAAAGGTGGAAAGGTGCCAGAATCTATGATAAATGACCTACTCCTTAAAAGTATAGGTGTATTCTAAAATTCTAAAATATGGGCCTCCTGTTTCAGGATTTGTATTTTCGAAGTTGACATCAACCTCTATCACTTCTTCATATTCTTTCTGAGTACTATCGAAGTGAACATTGATCACACCTTGTTCTCCTGGAGCAATCTTTCCCCTCGTCCAATCGAGCTCGGTACATTCACATCCAGAAGCAATCTCTATGACTAAGTCTTCAGTACCAGTATTGGTAAATGTAAAAATGGTGTCCCTAGATTCACCTCTATCAATCTCTCCGAGGTCAATCTCAGTTGTTACGAATGTTGCTTCTACGGTATTGGTGTCTTGACCAATTAGGATAGTCGTGGCGCAAATAAATCCAAGTGCTAGTAAATATCTGATCATAGCTCAATGTATTGAACAACAAAGGTGAGATAACTCTGTCAAATCTGTACTTAATGATCTGTTAAACAGTCATTAAAGTTTCTAAGCTTTATCACCCTCTATGGCTACTATTCCTGGGAGTTGCTTACCCTCTAAGAACTCCAACATTGCTCCACCTCCAGTACTGATAAAACTAACTTTATCGGCATTTCCAGATTTGTTGATGGCAGCTACAGAGTCTCCACCACCAATCAATGAGTATGCCCCGTTTTGAGATGCCTTGGCTACAGTATCAGCTACAGTCATAGTACCAGTACTGAATGCTTCCATTTCGAATACTCCAAGAGGACCATTCCAGATGATAGATTTGGCACCAAGAATAGCAGCATTGATTTTTTCGATTGCTTTAGGTCCCACATCAAGTCCCATCCAACCATCTGGGATTTCAGATGAAAGTACTGTCTGAGTATTTGCATCTGCTGCAAAGTTGTCAGCAATCACACTATCCTCAGGAATTATAAGGTTGACGTCATATTCTTTAGCCTTAGCAATAAGGTCTTTTGCAAGGTCTAAGTAATCATCTTCAACAAGCGAATTACCGATAGATCCTTCTTGAGCTTTGATGAAGGTATATGCCATTCCTCCACCAATCACAATGTTGTCAGCAAAGTTTATAAACCGTTCTATGAGCTTGATCTTGTCACTCACCTTAGCACCGCCGAATATCGCAGTACAAGGACGTTTAGGGCTATTCAGTATTGACTTGGCATTGGCAATCTCTGTCTCCATTAACAATCCGAATGATCGATCTTGTGGTTCAAAGAAACTTGCAATTGTTGCTGTACTCGCATGAGCTCTATGTGCAGTACCGAACGCATCATTGATGTAAGCATCTCCTAGATGCGCTAGCTTAGCAGCAAAATCGGAATCACCCTTACTTTCACCTGGATTGAACCTTGTGTTTTCTATGACAAGAACTTCTCCTACCTTCAAGTCTCTAGCTTTGAGAATTGATTCATCACCGCCGCAATCAGCTGCAAACTTCACATCTATGCCCAATAAGGTACTCAAATGAGGAACAACTTGTTTCAGTGAGAACTTCTTGACATCAATCTCTCCATTCTCCAACTTCTTTTTCTGTGGTCTACCTAAATGACTCATCAATATCACAGCAGCGTTCCCATCTAGTAGTTGCTTGATGGTTGGTAAGGCCTTCTGTATCCTTGTATCGTCAGTGATTTGGTGATCAGAGTTAATAGGAACATTGAAGTCTACTCTTACAAGTACTTTTTTGTTAGAGACATTAGTCAACATAGTCGTGAAGTTTTATGAGTGATTATTTGGATTGTGTACTAGGTTATAGTAATTGTCAAAAAATAAAAGAATCACTACAGAGCAAGCTCCCTAGTGATTCTCTAATATCTTATTTACTGATATGTAATTATACTCGACAAGTCAAGTCAGCTAATCTAGCTGAATATCCAGCTTCGTTATCATACCAGCTCACTACTTTGACCATTTTACCAAGAGTATCAGTAATTAATGAATCAAAAATAGATGAATGTGGATTTCTTACAATGTCAGAAGACACGAGTGGATCAGTCGCATACTCGAGGTACCCTTTCATACTTCCATCAGCATACTTCTTAAATGCCGCATTGACTTCTTCCTTAGAAACTTCTTTCTCTAGTATCACATTGAGTTCTACTAAAGAACCAGTAATAGTTGGAACTCTGATAGCCATCGCGAAGAGTTTTCCTTCAACTTCTGGAAGTACTTTTCCGACTGCATTAGCAGCACCAGTAGTTGTAGGAATGATATTAGATGCAGCAGCTCTTGCTCTACGCAAATCTCTGTGTGGAGCATCTTGGATTTTTTGATCAGAGGTATAGGCATGTGTTGTTGTCATTGAACCCTGAACAATACCAAACTCATCATTCAATATTTTCATCATAGGTGCTAGACAGTTAGTTGTACACGATGCATTACTTACAAGTACATCATCAGAAGTTAATTCTGAATCATTCACACCGAGTACAATGGTCTTAATTCCGGATCCTTTAGCTGGAGCAGATAAAACAACTTTAGAAGCGCCTGCTGTAAGGTGCATTGTCAATTGCTCTTTAGTTTTAAAGATACCAGTACATTCTAGTACAACATCGACATTGTTATCTTTCCAAGGTAACCCTTCAGGGTTTCTGATTGCTGTCGCTAGTATAGGTTTACCATTTACAGTAATGTGAGTGTCTGATGCTTCTACTGTGCCATCAAATTTGCCGTGAGCAGTATCGTACTTAAGTAGATGTGCTAGAGTAGCATTATCTGTCAAGTCATTGATCGCGACGACTTCTACGTCAGGTTTATTGAGTAAATTTCTGAAAGTAAGCCTTCCAATTCTTCCAAAACCATTAATGGCAATTCGTTTTTTTGACATAGTCTAATTGTATTTATAATTCGTATTTACGTTGTGTTTACTTCTTGTTCTCAATACTAACTCCTGCATCTGACGCTGATGCTAAAACTTTACTTCCATAAAATTAATCGCATAACTTCTTTCACAGAATTTATCTTGACTTTTAAAACAATATACCTTTTCAAGTTACTATTTCACAATAAAATATCGCGAATAATGATAAACACCCAACCGTGATATTTCTCTATTCGAATATAGCTTATTCTAGCCATTGAGTATCAACTTTTTTTTAATTTTCAATTCAAACAACATAGAATATCGCGAAAAAAACCTAACACTTATGACCCTGTTTCACCAGATGCTTATCACTTCTATCTCATACTTCTAACTCCTTAATCTTATGATATGGATTGTGATTTTCTACCTAAATCCTTGACGTAAAAATACTAGATAATTAAATCCTTATGTACGGTGACAAAATCTTAAAAACAAGCAAAATATTGGTCAACGTAGGGGTATGCGCCACTTCTTGTGTCTTATAATTGGTTTTATTAATGAGTATATTATTGTTGGTTTAATAATTACAGTTTTTCAGGTTATTTAATTTATATGTTATGATATAGCGTGTATTATAACATCAAAAAGTCCTCGCAACTTTACGTTACGAGGACTTTTTATTTTTCTACATGAATTCTAAGCTGCAACTTAGCTACAGTGCTGATCAAATGCATTCACAAGATCTCCTGCAATCATTTCAGCTGTTCTACCTTCTATGTGGTGTCTTTCTAGCATATGTACAAGATTACCATCCTTAAATAAAGCTATAGACGGCGAAGACGGAGGATACGGCAGCATCATTGATCTAGCAATATCAGTCGCAGCTCTATCAACTCCTGCAAATACAGTATAACAGTTGTCAGGTTTTGCAGCGTTTCTTATCGCCATTTTAGCTCCAGGTCTAGCATTGGCAGCAGCACAACCACATACAGAGTTGACAACCACTAGTGCAGTGCCGGACTTCCCCTTTATAGCTTCAGTAACAGCCTCAGGTGTTGTAAGAGATTCAAAGCCAAAGTCTGTTAAGTCTTTAGCCATTGGAATTGTAAGTTCTACTGGGTACATATTTACTTTTTTTTAATGTTAAATCGACACGTTATCAACCGGTCACAGGATAAAACTTGACTTTACATGAATAAGTTCACCAAAATCTTATCATCTTTACATTACGAATTTAATAGATAATAATTAGAGTCAGCCTATCTGATAATAATTGATGCCAAAACCCCAAATTATGTTTAAAAAAGCCATTGGTCTTTTTTCTTGTCTTATTGCTTTACTAGCTTCTATCAACTCATTCGGACAAGGTACACCTGTTCGTACTTTTAAAGATACAAGAGTTATCAATGCGCAAAGTATTGAAACTCTTAAGAAGGGAAACCTCGATTTCAGAGTAGGCCATAGATTTGGTGATCTAGCTGGAGACAATGGAGGGTGGCAAACCTTTTATGGGTTAGAGAACTCAACTGATGTGTCTATCGGATTTGATTATGGCTTGACAGAGTACACAATGATCGGTCTCCATAGGATGAAAGGCAGTAATGAACTTCGTCAACTTATCAATCTTTCTATAAAGCAACAATTGATGCGAGAAGAGATTGATGGTGACAAGCCATTTGGTCTAGCAGTTTTTGGTCTTGTATCAGTATCAACAATGCCAAATAGTCCAAACCCTGACTTGCTCAGCCACTTTGATGTATTTCTACATAGAGTTGGTTACCATTTTCAAATCATACTATCTAAGAAAGTCAGCGACAGATTATCACTACAATTACATCCTGCTTGGACGCATAGAAACCTTACACCAATATTTGATGGAGGGATTATGGATCAGAATGGATTAGTAAGTCTTGGCTATGCTGGTAAGATTCAACTCACGAAGTCCACAGCTATCATTGTGGAAGGTGCATTTACGTTTTCAGATATCCGTACCACTGAGAACGGCTTCTATAGTCCTCTTGGATTTGGTATTGAATGGGAAACGGGTGGTGGTCACGTATTTCAGTTGAATCTGACAAACGCTACTGGGATGTCAGAAACAGATTATCTACCTTACACTGAGGAGAACTGGCTAGATGGGCAGTTCAGATTAGGATTTACCGTAGGGAGACAATTCAAAATCAGATAAACGAGTTTTAGTACTCACATCAATTGCATATTATGAAGTTAAGGGTCCTTGTAGTACCGATAATCCTGTTGTTATTGCCTTCGATCTTCTCATTGAAGAGTGAAGAAGCACCAAAGTTGAAGGATAACTCCAAAGTAAGCCAAGTATTATTTAAACTTGGTGATGATCCAGGATGGTATCCAGATTATAAGATTAAAAATGCAAGCTCTAAGGTCGGAGAAGAAATATTCACTAAGGGATTTGCGACGAAACCAAGAGGAGGGTCAACTAAGATTCAAAGCAAGCATTTTGTGTGTACAAGTTGTCACAATATTGAAAGAGAAGATCCAGATCTTACAGTGTCAGATCCTCAAGCTAGACTGGATTATACACTGGAAAAAGGAATGCCATTTCTTCAAGGAACAAGCCTATATGGAGCTGTATCTAGACGAACATTCTACAACGGAGATTATGAACTCAAGTATGGAAAGCTTGTCGAGCCTGCTAGAAATGACTTGCGAGGAGCTATTCAATTATGTGCTGTAGAATGTGCTCAAGGACGAGAATTAAAAGATTGGGAACTGGAGTCAGTACTAATGTATTTATGGTCCATTGATTTAACAATTGGAGATTTAGGCCTGACCAATATTGAAAAAGCAAATATTGAAGAACTCCTGGTCGACGAACCAGAATCCGCAGCTGATCTCATTAAGTCTAAGTACCTACTTGGATCTCCAGCCACTTTCGTGAAACCTGATAAAGAAAGAAATGAGTATAATAAGATGATAGCAGACGTAGCAAATGGTGAAAACATTTATCTCAATAGTTGTCTTCATTGTCATGAAAATGGTCGCTATTCCTACTTTTCATTGGATACATCAAAGCTATCTATGAAGTTTCTCCAACGTAAGTCAAAGACTTATGGTGATCATTCTATTTATCAAGCAGTCAGGTACGGTATATACTCTACATCTGGAAGGAGATCATATATGCCTCAATACCCAATAGAGAAGATGAGTGAAGAACAATTACTTGATCTAAGAGGTTACATCGACTATAAGGCTAGCCAATAAGCACTCTTAAAGAACAAATTGTATCAAATAAAAAAGGCGAGATCATATGACCTCGCCTTTTTTTATTGTTCTTAAATTATAGAAGAATCCGCCTAGAATTTAATGAATTTAGACCTACCTCCACAACTTGCTTTTCCATAATAACCAAGACCCCAGTTCAACTCAAATGAGATACCCGCAAATACTGGGTGAGTAACTGAAGCTCCTGTGTCCAGAGTAAAATCCTGTACTGGTGTACCTGACTGATGTCCGCTATCATTGACAATATCAGTCAACCCATATTCAAATCTTAAACCGATGATACCACTAAAAGCACCATCACTACCTAAGAAGTATGCACCAAAACCAAGTACTGCATTAACATTGTTGCCTTCATAAAAATCTGTAACATCCATCAATTCTCCAGCTCCATCAGTATACTCCGCACTATTCATAATAGAAAACTTAGGTCCGATCTCTACATATCCCAATTGTCTATTATTACGATATAAAGTGTAGATATCTAGTGTCTTATAAGTCAATTCAGTATTAGTCACTGCAGCAGGTACTGTTGCATCTTCGAATTGAGCAGTACCTGTAGCTGCCATTACATCAATTGTAAGTCCAGAAGTACCTTTATTTATACCAATCTTTCCACCGAAGCTATATCCTGTTCCTATATCATATCTCCAAGCCTCACTATCCCCTACTGTCTGGTTAAACATTGATGTAGCGCCATACTGTGCTTTTAAACCTGCATCAAACCACCAAAATTTAGCGGCACGCTGTCCTGTCAATGAAGTAGCAAGTAACAACATTACTCCAGCAATTACATATTGTAGTCTTTGTGTCATAGTATAAGATATTGTTTGGGTAGATAATTATTTCGCTCAAATATATAGATTTAAATAGAAATTAGTTGCCCGCAGTGTATGAGAGATAACCTCCATCAAGATTACAAACACTTCTAAATCCAAGTTTTCTCATTTTTTCTGAAGTCTTCCCGCTCCGGCCACCACTCCTACAGTAGATGACATAATTCTCATTCTTATCTAACTCATTCAGCCTATCCTCAAAATCTGTGGAAACATAATCTATATGTATCGCATCATCTATCATCCCTCCAGCTATCTCTTCAGGCGTCCTTACATCAATAATCGTGTACGAATCTGTTCCAAAAGCTGAAGGCAATTCTTCAACTGATATATCCCTAAAATCGATTGTTTTTGGCTGTATTATGGAGACTTCAGGAGAAGCAGATTGTGGTGCATTACTACAACTTATAAATGACAAGCAAATAACTGCAATTGTGCCTATTACGCAATCAAATCGTTTCATATATCATAATATTTAAAGAAGTAATTTTTACTATTTAATGTCAACAAAATACGGGGATTTTAACAAATTCCCTATGTTATCTCTCGAGACTCAGATTTTTCCCCTAATATTTTGAAAAAAGTGCTCAGAAAATTCATACTTAAAAAAAATATATATATTTTTGATTATCGATTTTAGCCCAATTAGGATTATGGCCTCTTAGTTCAAGGTTAGAATGACAGCTTAAGTTATTTAAGTTTTTGTAGATGGTGGTTCGATCCCGCCAGAGGCTATGTTCTAAAATCCTAATTATCGATCCGATTCAACTAGATTCTAAATATCGTCTTCAGACCCAGTGAATCTTCTCTCCTCCTTGGTTAAATCAAATTGATCTCTTTTTAAGAAAAAGTTCTTTTCATTGGACTCATCTGCCCATGGATCCCTAGTGATCTCATCACTCTCTACCATACCTTTCAGAACGTATGCGATGTAGATTCCTACTATTGCCCCAAATAGATGACTCTCCCAACTTATCCCTTCTTGATTAGGTAGTATACCGTGCAGGTATCCGCTGTACATCACAACGATAACAAGACTAAGTACGATAGACTTAAGATTTCGTCGAAAGACTCCTGACCAAAATATGAATGAAACTAACCCATATACTAGACCACTTGCTCCTATATGGAATACAGATCTGCCAAATAACCAAACTGCAGCACCAGTAAGCACATAGATCAGTACAAAAGAATATGTTGCTACCCTCCTGTAGAACCATGAAATAATAGTCATAGTGACAAGAAGTGGAAGACTGTTAGATATCAAGTGGTGAAAATCTCCATGCGACATAGGAGCGGTAATGATACCCTTGAGGCCAAATAGCTCTCTAGGATAAATACCTAGACTGCCAGGACCTTGAGGAACTGCGATCTTATAGAAATGTGCAATCCACAGAATTGAAACAAACAAGAGTGGAAATCCTATGATACTTCCTATCGATCGCGATTTTGGCATTTGATGTAAGTTGACGGTCCTTTAGACAAACTTTCTCTGGACCAATTTCATAAAAACCTTGGCTTTGTTAACCTTGCCATCTTGACCCCAGTTCTGATCACGGGCAATGGTACTGCTTAGATACTTGACCGCCTCATCATAAGAGGTGCAAGCATTCAATTTAGTAGTCACTGTGCTGAAAAGGTTTTGGTCTCCACCAAATAACTCTGTGATCGTGAAGATCTTTTCATTGATACCCATAGCTGTAGAGATGTCCTTTACCTTAGAATGACTCAACTTATCTGATAACTCAACAGCGGAAACTTTCTCAAATACAGGCTTCAATGCTGTAGGAATATCCAACTCATTAACTAAAACTTCTGTGACACTAGCAGAGCTCTGTTGAACAACAGAAGCACTTGCACTCTGAGCTTGAGCAATTTCCGGTTCTTCTGAGATAGTCGGCATTGGTGATTCTGGCTGAGACTCTACAGGATGAGGAGCTACGACCTCTTGTACAGGCTCCTCTATAGGTGGTGTAGAGCTAGCAATCTCTTCCTTTACAACAGTAGTTACCTCTTTCTTAGATTTTTTTTCAGACGATTTAGATTTACTCTCTTCCAGTAGTGTCTCATATAGTTGGATGACATACTTTTTGAGTAGCTCTTGTTCTAGTCCACTGATCGACTGATCTGCTTGCATTGAGTCAAATACATTCGATATCTTATCAAGCTTATTTTTGAATTTTTTAGTATCCATAGGGAATTGTGGCTGTATTCGTTTGTAAATAGACTAGTAAAACTGATTACTTATCGATTTTATTTAATATCTAATCAGAAAATTATCGGTTCTACCTTATTTAGTTACTGAAGTGAGGATATATCTATCCCTTTTAAGCGTCTGAAGTGCTCCGTAGCATAGATATCAGTCATACTAGAGATGTGATCTAAGACATTCATCACCCTGAGATAAGACGAATCACTCTGTAAGTCTCCAGTGAATTGATTAGGGATGAGACGCATAATCGTTTTGTGCTGAGGTTGCTTCTGCTTGCTTAATGCTGCAGGTACATATAACTGCAGTAGTTCTGACATGAGATTGTATCCGGCAATCTCTATCTCCAAGACATGAGGATGCTGATAGATTCTCTCCACAGACAAGGCAATAATTTCTTTCATAGCTGGTACTTCGGATTCCAGATTATCCATCAAGGTATCATTGAAAGTGCCAGCTAGTATCGCTTCACGATGCTCTATAAAAGTATTATGACACCTGTCAACATAAGCATTTATGACCTTAGCTCTCAGGAAAGCAATAGACTCATTATGATCAATAATCTGAGCATACCTTTCAGAGATATCTACAATAGTCTTAGGCACTAATTGCCTTAAAATATCAATGAATAATCCAGATACAATATCTCTTGATAAGATACCCAGTCTATGTGCATCTTCCATATCCATAATGCTGTAGCAAATGTCATCAGCAGCTTCTACGAGGTAAACGAAAGGATGTCTGTAGTAACAGCCAGAGCTATTTTGATCTTTGACTAATCCTAGCTTCGTAGCAATTGTATCAAATGTATTGTTTTCAGTAAGAAAGTAACCATACTTTTTACGATGCTTATATTGCTTATCTACAGCTGTAGAAGGACATGGATACTTCAATATTGACGCCAATGTTGTAATAGTCAAACCAAGTCCACCAGCATGCTTCCCGTAATATTGCTTAGTGAGTTGTCTTAGGGCATTCGCATTTCCTTCAAAATTAATTAGATCAGACCACTCTTCCGATGTGAAGTGTTCTATCAACCGCTTGCCATCAATCAATGTATCAGCATAGTTGATAAAATAGTTAGAGATTGCTTTCTCTCCGGAATGACCGAATGCTGGATTACCAACATCGTGAGCAAGACAAGCTGCAGCTATCACATATGGCAGATCATTTCTATAAAAGTCCTTAGTCTTATGATCATCACTGTCAATCACTGTATCTGCCAGTGTATACCCAACTAAGGCACCTAATGACCGCCCAACTGAAGCGACCTCAAGAGAATGCGTGAGACGATTATGAACAAACTTACTACCAGGCAAAGGAAAGACCTGTGTCTTACTTTGGAGGCGACGAAAGGGTGATGAAAATATCAACCTATCAAAGTCCCTCTGAAAATGAGATCTGACACTATCAGACTTTCTCGGATATGCGATTGACTCTTCTGAAAAACAAGTATTCCACTGCATAATTAGGCGTAAACGGCAATAAATTTCGGCTATATCGTATCTAGCCGATTTTTATTTTGATGAGTATTGATTATTAATCAAATTTAACTTAACTTGATGATGATACCATTATTTATCACTAAATCAATTCCTGTTATGTTAAATCAAGAAGTTAGAAAAATAATGACTGTCAATCCTGCGACAGCAAGTCCAGAGCAGTCAATAAGCGAAGTATCGGAGTTTATGCTCGCCAATAACATCCAACAAATGCCTGTGACTAGCGAAGGTCAGTTAGTTGGAATGATTACAACTTATGATATGTGGAAGGCAATCAGAAAGCAACAAACTGAAAATACCCTCAATGTAGAGCAAGTCATGAATGACAAGGTCATAAAAATTACCCCAAAGGATAAAGTGGGTACCGCTGCAGAGTTGTTTTTAGATAATAGATTCAAAACTCTACCAGTAGTCAACTTGAGAAATGAGTTGAAAGGAGTGATTACTTCTTTTGACCTAATGCGACTTGCAATCAAGGAAGAATATCCTAGACCGATACTTTACAAAGATGCATTTGAAAGCCAGGAAGCTGCTGGTTCACAACCTTAACACTACAACACAGGAAAACACATATAGGTATAGATAAATAAAAATCTTTTCAAGATTTCTTATAAACAAAAAAGCCACCTAGTTAAGGTGGCTTTTTGTATTTCTTGCGGACTCTATTAATTATTCAGTGTCCAATCATACTCGGTATAATCAATCGCAGTGATCGGTTTGACACCATCATAGATGTATTTATTCACAAATGTGACAACATCTCCGAAATCTTCTTTATACCAATTGAAAATCTTAGAAACCATCGCAGGATTTTTTGTCAAATCATTGTAGGCAGTATTATTGATAAAACTCTTAGTCCGTTTTTCTAGTAAGACATCCAGATTTGTCTTAGTGAATGCTTCATTAGCGAGTGGAGGACACGACTTTGCTGCACAGTTGACTGCAAAATGTATCCTTGGCTCTTTGAAAGTTGGCCTGATAATCACATTTTCAATATCATTAAGTGAAAGTGTTTCCCCATCAATCTTAATCCACTTATGATCCCAAGGCTTGCCACTATGAAGATCTTTGATAGATGCTAACGGATAGTTATCACATATCATCTTAATAGTAAAAGCATTGTAAGCATTAATCCAATAAGCAAGGGTTTCATTCTTAGACCAATCAGCTTGAGGTGGAAATCTTTGAAGGTCTACAACATATTTATCTAAGTTACCTATCTCTGTTTTAATGCCTTGGTAATCTACTTTGCCTTGATCCGTAACATACTTAGATAGTACGTAATTAAAGTAACTATGCATTGGCTTGGACTGAGCTTGTCGTGGCTTCTCTGGTTTAGTTTCTGGGGTTGTATCAGTAGGCCGTGATTGTACAGGTGGTTCTTCAGTAGTTGTTGGTTTTGATACATCAGGAGTCTCTTGGGTCGTGGCATCGGGTCTCGATGTTGTTGTAGTCACGACATCCTTTAGCACTTCAGGTTTCGTTGTCTCTGCTACTGGTTCTGTTACTTCTGATTTCACCATATCTTCTACTTTGGTAGTAGGCTTAGATGTTTCTACTACTTTGTCTTTGGCTTTAGTTACTACTGACTTAGTTTCTTCCGCAGGTTGAGATTTAGATGTCTTTTTATCAGTTGCAACCGTTATTTTCTCTGTAGCCTCACCTACTTCGTTCTTTATAGTTTGCACTGCTTCTTTAGTTTTTCCTAAAGTTTCAGAAATAGGTGTATTCTCTGATATAGATGCCTCCGTAGTAGCCTCCCTATCTTGACTTGATGATTTAGAGGCAGCTTTCGAACTTCCTTCCACACTAGCGCCAGCACTTTTGTCTGACGATTTTGGCTGTTCACATGACCATATTGCGGCCAATATCAGGGTAAGTATGAGGTATCTATACATATGTTTATAATTTCGTAATTGTTGTAACTCCCATTTGCTCATAACCCTTTATCGAAAGGTAATAGTTACCAGCTGGTCTATCCATCAATGAAATAATTGATAAATATTTACCACTATAATTATTAGCGTATTGTTGTCTTACCAATTTGCCATTTAGGTCTCGCAATTCTAATGTGATAAAATTACCAAGGTCAACATCAGCTATTTCTATATTAATGATATCAGCAGTAGGATTAGGAAAAACATTAATAGAATGCTTAGAAAAATCTACATCACTCACAGACAAAATAGGATCAACCATATCTACACAAAATAATTCAGATACACTATCTCCAAAGTCACCAATCTCGTCGAGAAGAACCTCTCCATTCGCATAGGTAAGACTATAGGATCCTTCACCAAAATCACAACACATCCCATCGCCATAACTATCAAACATTCTTAGAAGGTAACACTGATCTGCTGCCAAGCACATATTAAGCGTAAACTCAGTTTCACCTTCATCAAAGCTTCCTTCATGTAAGACCTCAGTCGAGCTAGGATCAATAATTTCAAAAGAAGTCTCATCAGAAAATTCATCAAATAATATTTGGAACTCAATATTGACATTATTTGAATCAATGATCACTTCAATTTGTGTGGCATTATTGGCTTCTTCTGCCTCAGCTATAAATCCAATTGGACTTACTTCTACCCTATATAGCAATGTACCGGGTGCATTCATATCAACATCTAAATCAATTGTCAACTCACCTCCGGCTCCTTGAATTGGATCAATAATATTTTCAGATAAAATCAATGTATTACCTGAAGTCTCAACTTGAAATAATGTTAGAGTCACTCCAGAGATTTCGTTAAATCCTTCATTAATTATTGTTGCAGTTATTTGGTTTTGCCCTAAGCAAATAGAAGATGATACTGATGCATCAACACTTATATCGAACGAAGGCAAGTTTTCAATATTGGTCGTCAGAATATTATTGACATCATTGGTATCATCAGGATGGTTAACGGCAACTGTAATCTCATAATCTCTGAATTCAGACAAGTCAACAGTAGGATTGAAAGTATGGTCAATAGGCTCCCCTTGAACAAGTGTTGCCTCTATCGTTTCTGTTGCAATGGGTGAACCATCTACCATTAAGCTAACGGTGGGGTTGGTCATATCTTCAACACCTGTATTCTCGACGGTTGCCGTTATAGACTCAATGGTCGATAAATTCTCCCCTATTTGACTTGGGCTAACGATATTGGTTACAGCCAGATCAAATGTATCTCTGGCTATTTCAAACGCCACGATTTTTGTTCTTACTTGGCTGGACCCTCCATATTCCCCAGTGAACCAAAATGTTGTTCCATTCTGCGCATCAATACTCATCTGCGTATAGTCACCAAATCTACCAGAATTGCCCGTATCTCCGAATCCTTCTTGAATGATTGTCTCTGGTACTGTCATTAGACCTAGTGGATCTTCTGCCCTTCTACCTGTGTATCTTAATCCAGCAAAATCGTCAGGGCTACTGACAGAGTAAGCCATTCCAATATTACCAAACTTGTCCATTGCTATTCCTGCCATCCATCTGTGCAATCCATCATCAGGTGCAAATGTTCCTTCTTGGTAGACACCCCAATCTTCTTCTTCTGTTCTTCTCAATTCAGTCCATCTCACACCTGCAACATTATCACCATCAGTAGCATCTGTCACAAATGCAAATACCAACGATTCATGAGTGTCAAATCTCCTGTAATGTGGGACATTGAGTATCAATTCTGGCAATCCATCAATACCAGCACCTCCTCGCTGTGGAATACATGCAAAACCTATCCCTTCTGCTGCACACGGGTAACTATCATATGGACTCAATGGTATAAATACCTCATCCACAGTAGTATTGGATTCATCCTCCATATCGACGTTGAACCTAAAGAATCTTAATCCATCCTCTGGAGCATTACCCCAACTACTATCGTCGAGAAGCAATACAATGGGACTAGACTCTAATGGTTCTAAAGGTCCGTTCCAATCTGCAGGAGTGCTGACAATAAAATTTTGCTCTGACCCAGTAGTACCTACAATCTCTATCCTTTGTAAAGCAACATCTTCAGCACCTGTCATCAACGCATTCCTATCTATAAAATATTGATGTAATCTATTGGTACCAGTTCCCGTCTCGTTCGAAGTGACGACTAGGTGGTCAGACCAAATCCCATACTTTGGATAATCAGGAAAGTTAGGAGTTGAAAATCGATATACATGATAAGACCCCAGTGGACTTGAAGTTTCTGATACTGCAATGAGTAATTCTGCAGGGCCAGCAAATTCTGTGATTATCCATTGGCTAGTTTGCTCATCGTACAATATAATGGGATCACCACGTGATGAAACACCTAACGAAGTCCAAAGACTATTGGCAGCAAAATTAGTCACTAGACTTCCATCTTTTTCATAGATAGCTATCAATGTCGCATTGATCGCTTGCATATAATAATCAATCCCGATATCACCCGAAGGATCATTAGGAGAGTTACCAGACGTCAATCCTTCAAAATTGACAAGAGGTACTGTTGGATCTCTTCTTACAGTTTCTATTGAAGTTTGCCTCAGTTTATCTGCACCTTGGTGTTCTAAGTCAGGATATATCACCTTAGTCTTTCCTCTTCCTTTAAAGTTATCTGGTACTTGCCGTTTGCTCTTCCACTTATTTCTCTTCTCAGTTTTGAGTGCACTAATGCCCGCAATTTCGCTTGCTGGCTTAGTCAAGCCTAGATAGACTGCTTTAGTCTGTGTGACATTTACGTCTTCAATGAATTTATGTCCTTCAGTTTGTCCTGATAAAACTAATATTGAGGACAAGACGAATCCGATGACAAAGATTAAATTACGCATAAAGTATACTTGATATTATTTATTGATAGGACTTGCACTACCCTTCTTACCTTTTATAATTTTAGGAGGTGCCACGTCGCTTGGCAAGAACTTAACATCTATAATGTGTGGATGTTTTGCAATCGCATCCTGATTGACATTTTTATTAAAACTAATAAAGTATGTATTATCAGATTTAGATGTCTTACCTAATTGATCTATTAAGTCGCCATATGACTTTACCAGATACTTTTTGCCGTACCCCTCTTCTAGAGTAATTATGTATTGGTCGTGCATTACATTAGAAGATTTGCTAGTTGATCGATTACATGAAATACACATTAGTAAGATACCAAGGCATAGCAAGTATCCCTTCAGTATGGCTGGTTGAGTAGTAGTCAAATTCATATTTAAATGGTTTCTAGTTATTTTAAAACGAATAATCAAGCCTTAATGAGGCATTTCTAGGTGGTTCTAATCTCGCAGGCCTCTTCATAATACGATCATTGATCAGATTATTACCAAGAACCGTGATTGCTAGGTGGTCAAACTTTACACCAATTCTTGCATCGAATAGTTGATAAGCAGTGGTATTCTGGCTCCGATAAGCTTCCAATTGTAGAAAGTCATTGAAACTAAAAAACAAGTTATCAATAGCAACCATCTCAGAAGCATATTGGTAAGAAAGCCCGATCACAACAAACTTAATCTGTGCTTGTATGTCAGCTTTAGCATTGTGTCGTGTACGATACTTCAATATATTTTGATCAGAAGAACTTGTAGCTGCTATCTCGTCAGAAAAATTTCGATACTTAGGATCTATGAATGTATAACCCCCAATAACTCGAATAGGAATACCAAAAAATTCTGATTCACCTGCCACTTCAAATTCAACACCCTTAATCTCCGTATCGCCAACATTCTGAGATTTAAATCCAAATGCTCCATCTTCAATAGCAAGAGTGAACTCAGACATATCATTGTACTGAGAGATGAATCCTGCAACATCTAAATAACCTTGCCACCCACCAACTTTTAAACCCTGCTTATAGCCAATCTCTCCACTCCATCCATCTTCAGACTGAAGTCCAGGATTGGGAAATATAGAAAATGCTCCGGCAGTGGCGGATATGTACTTTTCAGAAATAGTGGGAAATCTATAGCCTTGTCCAAATGAGGCTCTCAATGCAGAATAGTCTTCTAGTTGATAGTTAAGTCCTGCTCTGAAGATAACTTTTGATTCATTTTCTTCACCACCATTTGGCAGAGCTTCTCCATCAAAAAATTCAGGACCAATCAGATTATAATGCTCAAATCGCGAACCAACAGTAACCTTAAGTTTCTTTCCAAAGTGCTTATCTAACTGAGCATAGGCTGCAATATTTCTACTAGTAACATCCACATTACTAAATAGATCACTATCCGTATCAACAGACGAGATGACTAATCCAGTAGAGATTCTTGCATCAATTAACTCAATATCCTTACCATACTGGTATTCGCCGGAGTAAAAGTTAGATGAATTAGAACGGTTATCTGTGCTGATGGTATTATTATAAAAGTATCTCGATAAGAACTGATGTTTACCTCCGCCCTGATCATAATATGTTACCGAAGGATCCAAAATAAAACGCGTCCCATTATTCTCAACCAATGAGTTGGCTACATAGCCATATTGTCCAGCACTAGCATTCCGCCATAGCAAAGTGGAAGCGTTAATGGTATTGTTATAAGAGGCATTTAATTGAGCGGTCAGATTAGGTCTGATTCTATACTTTAGCTTAGTAGACAATCTTCCTCTATTATTAAATGAATCTTCATACACCTCTTCACCACGACTATAGAATCCACTAGCAACAAGATCAATCTTACCAAACTTCTGCTTGTGCAATGCCGAAACATTCCATTCATAAGGGATCAATTCATCGGCATACCATTGTGCCACTTCATCTTGAGGAGGACCATAGACAAAGTACGACGTCGATAATCTAGTAACTGGAGTACTAGTTGCATCTCCGGTTTTGATATTGATCACTCCATTGAGTGCTGATGAACCGTACAGTACAGATGCTGCACCTTTCAATACTTCAATCTGACCAATATTTTCCACGGGGATATCATCCCAATTGAGACGACCTGCATCTGCTTGCAAGCTAGATATTCCATCAACTAAGATCAGTACTCTGCTGCCTGCACCATAAGAGTATCCGGAACCACCGCGAATATTTGCTTGACCATCCTGAATCTGGACTCCAGGTACTTTATCCAATGCCAAGTCAGCAGAAGGAATATTGGCATCTGAGAGTAAATCAGGCTTGATGATACTAATTGAGGTGGTTGCTTCTATTAATGGAGACTGGTAACGACTTCCAGTAATGACTGCTGCATCTAGTAAAAATTCACTCTGGGCTAACTCTATCAAAAGATCCTCTTCTGCTGCTATTGACACATAGACAGTTTTATAGCCAATATAGGATACCTCTACATCTTCAAATTCATTGCCACTGTTAAGAGTAAACCTACCTACTTCATCCGCGATTGTGCCGTTGCCATCGCTAGCAGTGACAGATGCACCGATTAGTGGTTCACTTGTCGTACTATCTACAATACGACCAGAATATGTATATACGGATTGAGCAAAACAAGACGCTGCAAGATAAGCATAGACGATAATGCAACATAAGAAGCGTTGATTAATAAAATTACTTTGCATAAGGTTAGGTTCTGCTTAAGCAAATATCGTCATAATGCCTCTAAGTAACTAACCAATAGACATCTCTATCAAAATCTTAAGAAAATGTGTTAAAATCTAATAACGGTGACTATCCCTATAACGGGTTAATCATATCAAGGTGCATCCACTTATCTTCAGCTTTACTGACGGATAAGAAATCTAAGAATCCACCGCTACACTTTGCAACGTGCTCAGCGAAACTGACATAACTCTTGTACAACTCGTGTCCTATTGGCTGATCGAGTTTTGGTAAAATATCGTTAACAAGTTTGATTCTCTCAACAAGAATATTTGCTCTATCCTCAACAATGCCAGGTAATGAATCGAACTCAGTATCTAAAGTCTCAGTGAAGTTATTCCCTACCTCTTTGTAAAACCCATGAAGGCTTTCAGCATTAGCATAAGATCTAATCTTTGTTAGCTTCTCAGCGTCCTCTTTCTCTTCTTTATCCAATGTGCCATCAGCTCCACCTACAAGAATAGTGATCCTTGCTATTGTATCTGTTAGGGTCTTGAATTCCTCAGGAGTGATATTCTCAAAGTGCTCAATCATATTATAACCAATGTAATTATTGTTGTAATTATTTGCTGGGGCAAATATAGTTTATCAACAGCTTTAAAACTTAAGTTTGGCACCTAAACTTGGTATGATTGGTAGTTGATCAACTCTTTCATATCTAATCCTATCAAAGTAAAAGATATTATTTCGATTTGCGACATTGGTTACACTGAAGACAGTCTCAAACTCAGCAAATGAAACGATGTCCCATTTCTTAGTGACTGAAACATCAAGTCTGTGGTAATTTGGAAGTCTACCACCATTTCTAGTCTCGTCATAGATAACGTCTATTACATCAGTATTCTGAGAGAAGATATCAGTATCTACACCATCCTCAAATACGGCTCCTTGATAGAAACCTTGAGTCAAGGTAAATGGAAATCCTGATCCAAAATTATATCTTATACTAGCACTAAAATCACCATCTTCATCAAAATTGTAAGATGCCAGAAAGTTCATATTATGCCTTCTGTCAAATAATGTAGGAAAGTCTTGCTGACCATCGAATCTATTAGCAAATCCATAAGAGTACGTTCCCCATACATACCACTTAGGATTGGTATACTTGGCAGAGAAATCTACCCCATAAGCATCTCCAGTCTCCACAACAAAGTTGGCTTCTGCACGGCTAATCTTATTACGATTCACGACAATTAACTGTGTGAAGTCTTTGAAGTAACCTTCGATATTGAGAGTCAACCTTGGTAATACATCTATTTCAAATCCAGCTACTGCATGATTTGAAAATTGAAGTCTACTGTCTGTAGGCGACCCATCTAAATCTGTGATTTCACTCTGTGGACCAGATAAAAATCCGTTGAACAAATTAATGACATCTCTTTCATTATTAGTTGCTAAGAGGTTTTGACTATAAACACCACCTGCTGCTTTAAATCTTAACTTATCTGTGATATTCAATTTAAGTCCTAATCTTGGTTCAATTGATGACTCACTGACTGCAGCATAATATTGAAATCTCACTGAAGGCTCTAGTACCAATCGATCCCAAGACTTTCTAAACTTAAGATATGCCGATAATTCTGTACTGTTCTGAAACTGACTCAGATTGACATTGAATTGATTGACAAAGTTAAAGTCAGTCCTGATAGACTTCACTTCGACTCCATAATCAAACTCAAATGTATTTGCAAAGTAATTGAAATCTAGACCTAGAAAGTACTCGTCGATTCCACTATCTCTAGGTAGACCATCTCCTTGGTCTATAGCCGTATCATAAGCAGAGAATCCAAACTTACCATTGATAATCAAACTACTACTTGGAGGTAGTAATCTAAAATTTGATCCCAACCCTCTGTTTGTCCACCCAATATTTGCAATAGCAGGGTCAAAAAACTCATCATTAAAATTAAATCCAAAGAAGTCAAATTGACTACCATTAGCTGTGTAGAATGAAGCCTTACCGTAGAGGTCAGTAAAGTCAAATGGTAATCCATCATCAGTATCAGTAGCATAGCTGTAAAGAGCCTTTGATGTACGATCTATAATTGACTTCTTACCTGTGATCACAAATGAACCACCACTACCTTCTTTCTTCCCTTTGAATATTGGTCCTTCAGCTAGAGCTTTTACCATAAATGGACTAGCTGATAGCTGGCCTCCAAATTTCTTTTTGTTCCCTTCTCTAGTTTTAATATCTACTACTGCAGATATTCTACCTCCATACTCTGCATTGAATCCTCCAGTCAAGACATCAGCACTTCTGATAATCTCTGTCTCAAAGATGGAAAAGAAACCAATTGAGTGAAAAGGATTGTAGACAGTCATACCATCTAGCATAATGAGATTCTGGACTGGAGATCCTCCTCTGATAAAAATCTGACCACCTTGATCACCGGTTGTAACTACACCTGGCAAGACTTGTAGGTATTGCAGAAGATCGGGTTCACCTCCTGTACTAGGCAATGCTTTGATCTGCTTAGCAGTCACTTGAAGTTTTGAAATCTGAACTTCGGTTTTGGCTTGACCGGTTTGAGCCGAAATGTTGACAACACCTAGTTTTACACCTTCAGAACTTAAGTTGACTATTTGATATACAATCCCGTTCTCTCTAATTGTGACTGAAACTGACTTCTCAGCGTATCCGATGTAGCTGACAACCAAAGTATATGTCCCAGCTTCTAATTCATTGATACTATAGAATCCTTGATCATCAGTAGAAGCACCAGTGCCTAGCTCTTCAATTAATACTGTTCCATATAGAATTGGCTCTCCTGTCGCCTCATCATATACGTGACCCCTGATGATTGCGTCTTGTGCTAACAGTATCTGTGACATACAGACAATAACCAGGACTAATAGAAAGCTATAAATACGGTGCATAGAGTTGGAATCTTATAAAATTTGTAAGAGCGAAATACTGAGTATTTCTTTCAAATTGAGTACAAAAGTAAGGAGTATTATTGTATCAGAAATTATTAAAATAGTTTACTGCATTTCGTTGATAGTTATCACCAACTTCACCTGCATTGAAATCTCCATTGACCTCTCCTTGTGCCTTATTATAAAGGCTTCGCTGCCAATCAGGATTTCTTACATCAAAGTTTGATGTAGAATGCAGTACTTCAAAGTCATTCTTAGATAATGTCGGATTGTAGAATAAGAATCTCACGTCAGTCTCACCTGTCAACTCTAACTTATTATAGATCCAGATTTCATATGGCGGAGCACTTGGTTCATGCTCTTCAGAGATTAATATATCAGGCTTGCCATACTTCAAGAAGTAGAAGCCTCTATCTGTCTCAAATCCATAACCAACATTATTAACATATGTCTTATCAACGGCCTCGGCAACCTTCATATAAGAGTTGTAAGCCTCTTCCGCATATCCAGGAGCAGCTCCCGCCCAATATGCATAGACAAAGTACCTCATACGAGTGAGATCTTCGGCAAATAATACACTGTTCAATATCTCAGATTGCTGTCCTCCAACTTGTGGAGCTATTGCCTTGAGTGCATAGATAGTCTCTTCTTTATTTAGTAACTGAACCCATGATTGCTCAAATTGTGTGTCACTCTTCATTTGTGCCTCCATTTCTTTTCTTGGACGCATCACTTGAAAATTCTGAAAATCAGTAGTTAAGACATTCTGCTCCGAGTCTATATACTCCGTCAACAAGTGGTAGTCTCCTGATCCTAAATCTGAAATATCAAAGGTCTTTGTATAAACTCCTTGCTTAGATCCATCAAGCTTTTCAAAACCCTTCATAAGAGCTTCACCTGGCATAGATGGATTTCTAAATCCTTCTAAAACAGAGTACCTAACTAGATATTGAGCATTAGCATCTATGGTGGGTTGATAGTACTCTTGGAAGTAACAAAGTTTGTTTTGCTCTTCTGTCACTAGATTGTAAGCTAGCTTCTCATATCTGAAACCAAACTTCTCAAATGGCAGCTCTGGCTGAGATCCTATTGATGTACAAATAACTGGTTTGCTCAAGAATGCTGAAGTGGGAGTCTTCACTTCTAGGGTGACTGCATATTTGGTGGTATCAGAACTATATGTATCGATAAGATACATCGTCATATCATAGTTCCCGTCTTCAAGTCCTATCCGTTGAATATCCCAAAAATCTGTATCCATCTGCTCAGCATTCAGTTCAATAGCATACTTATCGAGAAAGATAGATTTTGACTGGTCATTATCGATTTGAAGAATATATTCAAACATTGACTTATCACCCTTTTTCGTCAACGTTTTACCTTGAATACCTGAATAGATCTCAAGATAACCGCCGTCATCAGAATAAAAGATCATCGGATGAAGGCTATACGCCAATTGACCAATTAAGGGAGAAACTAGGAGTAAAAACACACCTATAAACCCGCATTTTATCTGTAGAAAAATAATACTTCGCATAACTGTATGTAAATATATCTGTTTCGCTAGTCTTTTATTTAAGAATATCATAGTAAGGCGTAAGATTGACATTCGTAGATTTGCCTTTATCATCATATAAAATCTTCTATATGCTACGTAATATTATCGCAGTAATCTCAGGTATCTTCGGTGGTGTCATCGCTGTGGGCTTAATCAACAAATTAGGTCACAATTTATATGGAGCTGCAGATTATGTCGATACAGATGACCCACAAGCACTGATAGAGTTCACGAGAAGTCTACCGCTAGAGGCTTTTTTATTTGTCATACTTGCGAGTAGTGTTGGAGCTTTTATGGCAGGATTGATTACCAGCCGCTTATCTGAGAACAATCACTATTATCTTGGGCTGGTTTCAGGATTTATGATTTTTATTGCGACTTTGATAACAGCTTTATCCATTCCTGGTGGACCAGGATGGCTGCTGCCTGCAAGTCTTGTCTCAACGGCGCTGATGGGTATCGCTGGTGCCAAACTGGGCAGCCGCTGATATGATAAAACTTCAATTAAATACTAAAATCTAAAAGTCTACCGCCACAGGCCTTCCATAGAAAATCTTAAAAAGTAGTTCTTGGAGTATCTCTGTAGGAGTACTGCTCCGACGACCTACTCCCTTGAATGCCTTGTCAGCTTCTAACAATGCAGCAAAACAAGTTTGGATCTGATCAACGCTGTAGTTCTTAGCGGCCATCTTATAGTCTCCAGCAAAGGATTGACTAAATAATTTTAGCTTGGCCGCAAGGCCCCGATTATCAAGGTTGATATGTGCTTTAGCTATATACACCTTTGAAAAATACCCATATAGATTGGCGAGCAAGAGTGGAATCGGATTCTCTTTTGGGTTAGCACCAAAATAATTGGCAATAAGAAAAGCCTTTGAGAAGTCTTTCTTGCTCAAAGCATTTTGCAGTTCAAATACATTGAAGTCTTTACTCAATCCAACATTTTCATGAATTTGATCGTAGGTTACTTCCTGCCCCTCAGGAGTGGTGACCATTAGTTTATCTATCTCATTGATGACTTTACTCAGATTAGTCCCTAATAAATCAGCCAAACGTTGGGCATTGTCTGGATGTATAAGTCGTTTATTAGACTTGACATAGGTAGACACCCACTCTGGCATTCTATAATCTTTAATTTTTTCTGAGTGTAAAACTCTTGCTTGCTTTTTTAATGTAGAAAATATTTTCTTCCGCCCATCTATCTTTTTCTTGTAACCAATAAAGAGACAGCTCATTGGATTTGGACGTTCTACATACTTTAGCAATTGATCGAATTCTCTCTTATCCATTGACTGTGCTTCCTTGAGAATGATGACCCTTCTTGGTGCCATCATTGGGTATTGGCTACACTGATCAACTATTTGCTTGAAGTTCGTCCCTTTACCATAAATAATGACTTCATTGAATGACTTTTCTGCAGGGGGTAGTATTTTCTCAGCCTCTTGGATAACCATATCAATGAAGTATGCTTCTTCTCCATAGAGGAAGTAGATTGGGTCAAATTGACCGGACTTGATATTTTGTATGATTGCTTTGTGACTCAAGGAGTATGATTATTTGTCGAATCTCCGAAACTTGAACACTTGTAGCACAAAGTAGGCAAGGATAAAAATGCCAATCAGTCCAATATTAGAATTACTAAGAGAATATGTACCTCCCTCCGAATTGGCTTTATAATAGCCCAATCCTATCTCTAGCAGTATAATGATTACTGCAAATATGACTGTTCGTATTATCGCTTGCTTCATACTCAGTGTTAGATTAAAATCAAATATAAGTAATCATCGAATAGGTCTTGCAGATATCTGATACCGATCACAAACAAAAAAGGCTGTCAATTACTTGACAGCCTGATCCAATTGATTTTTGGAGGGTTTTCTTTGTAAGACTAGCTTACTTTAGCTACAACTGACTTGAATGTATCATAATGATTCATCGCAAGATCAGCAAGCACTTTTCTATTTAGATCGATATTGTTCTGCTTTAATCCGTGCATAAGCTTAGAGTAAGTAGTACCTTCTTGTCTTGCTCCTGCATTAATTCTTGCAATCCAAAGCTTTCTGAAGGCTCTTTTCTTATTTTTTCTGTCTCTGTATGCATATCCCCAAGCTTTATCAAGGGCATTCTTTGCAACAGTGTGGACATTAGATCTAGCACCAAAGTATCCTCTGGTTGCTTTTAAGACCTTCTTTCTTCGTTTTCTAGATGCTACAGCATTTACTGAACGTGGCATATATATTTGAATTTATTGATACAGAGACCTCTATTTCACGGTGCTTTAGTCCTATACCAGATGATTAAAATCTAATTATTGTTTTGAATCAAAGGCAAGAGATCCTAGTTGATCCCAAGAAGTGCTTTGATTCTTTTGCTATCAGCAGTTGCTACTGAAGTACTACCTAGTAGGTTAGTCTTCGCTCTCTTTGACTTCTTTCTTCTTAAGTGCCTAGTACCAGCTTGGAATCTTTTAATCTTTCCGGAGCTTCTTACTCTAAATCTCTTCTTAGCACTTGAGTTCGTTTTCATCTTTGGCATACCATACAATTTTGGAAGTGCAAAAGTAATACTTTTTGACCAAACAAGGTGTAATTACTTCTTTTTCTTCATTGGAGAGATTAAGACGATCATCCTACGGCCTTCTAACTTAGGAAGTGTCTCAGCACCACCTACATCAGCAAGCTCATTAATGAGTCTTAGTAAGAGAAGTTCTCCACGATCTTTGAAGACGATAGTTCTACCTCTGAAGTGTACGTAAGCCTTGACTTTAGCACCATCTTCTAGGAATTTACGAGCATGTCGCAACTTGAACTCAAAGTCATGATCATCTGTGTTAGGACCAAATCTAATTTCTTTGATTACAGTCTTGACAGTTTTGGACTTGATCTCTTTTTCTTTTTTCCTTTTGAGATAAAGGAACTTGTTATAATCGATAATTTTACAAACCGGAGGCTCTGCATTTGGACTGATCTCCACTAGGTCAAGACCTACTTTTCTAGCGAGTGCTAGTGCTCTATTAGTGTTGTAAACACCATTTTCTACAGTCTCACCTATTTCTTCTGAAATAGCTTCGAGGTCATCCCCTACTACTCTAATCTTAGGAGCTCGGATTTTCTCATTAATATTGAATTGAGGCTTGACCTCTCTTCGTATTGGTCTTCTTGATCTTCTTGCCAAATGCTTTAGTTTAAGTTTATAATTTAATACAAATATAGGTTAATCTTGGTCTACGTCATCCACGACGGGCGACTTCACTAGCCCAATGACTATTTTTTCATCTTTTTTATCCAGTTTAGCTGAAAGCTCTGACCCTTCTGGTGGGTCTTCAGTTAGTATGAATTCTGCAATCGGATCTTCTAAATGTTTTTGGATTGCTCTATTGAGTGGTCTTGCTCCAAATTGTGGATCAAATCCTTTCTCGGCAACAAACTTCTTAGCTGGAGCTGACAACTTAATCTTAAACTCACCCATACTATCTAATCTCGCATACAAGTCCTTAAGGGTGATATCAATGATCTTCATAATATCCGCTTGTGAGAGACTATTGAAGATGACGACATCATCAATCCTATTTAGAAATTCTGGCGAGAATGTCTTTTTCAACGCATTCTGGATAATTCCTTTTGAATCATTGTCTGTTGACTCTTCTCTAGCCTTAGTGGCAAATCCGACTCCAGTTCCAAAATCTTTCAATTGTCTGACACCTATATTGGATGTCATAATAATCATACAGTTCTTGAAATCTACTTTTCTACCAAGACCATCAGTCAATTGACCATCATCTAATACTTGCAATAAAATATTGAAGATATCTGGGTGTGCTTTCTCAATCTCATCCAGTAATACAACTGAATAAGGCTTTCTTCTCACCTTTTCTGTCAACTGTCCTCCCTCTTCATATCCTACATATCCTGGAGGTGCTCCTATCAACCTACTGACAGAGAACTTTTCCATATACTCGGACATATCAATCCTTATCAAAGCATCTTCCGAATCAAATACATGCTTTGCCATCGCCTTTGCCAGCTCAGTCTTACCGACACCAGTTGGGCCTAGAAAGATAAATGTACCGATTGGCTTATTTGGATCTTTAAGTCCAATACGATTACGTTGAATAGACTTAGTAATCTTTTCTACTGCGTTATCTTGACCTATGATATGATTCTTAAGCTCTTTGGCCATATTGACCAATTTCTTATTTTCACTTTTAGCGACTTTGGTCACTGGTATACCTGTCATCATTGATACCACTTCTGCGATATCACTTTCATTGACAGGATATCTCTTTTGCTTAGATTCCTCTTCCCAGTCTTTCTTCCCTTGTTCTAGCTTCTTAGTCAATTTAGATTCGTGGTCTCTCAGATCAGCAGCTTTCTCATACTGTTGTCCTTTGACTGCTTGATTCTTTAAATTCTTGACTGACTCGATTTGCTTTTCAAGATCTTCTATATACTTAGGTACATGGATATTCTTCAGGTGAGTTCTAGCTCCTACTTCATCCAATACGTCAATCGCCTTGTCTGGCAAAAATCTATCAGTTATATATCGATCACTCAACTTCACGCAAGCTTTGATCGCATCTTCTGAATATGTTACATTGTGGAACTCCTCATACTTTGGTGCAATATTGCCTAATATATGAATAGCCTCTTCTGCTGAAGGTGGCTCAACAATAACCTTTTGAAATCTTCTGTCTAGTGCTCCATCTTTTTCGATATACTGTCGATACTCATCTAGAGTAGATGCCCCGATACATTGTAACTCACCTCTAGCCAATGCCGGCTTAAAGATATTACTTGCATCAAGTGATCCTGTAGCGCCACCGGCACCAACAATCGTATGAATTTCATCGATAAACAAGATCACATCTCTCGTCTTTTGAAGCTCATTCATAATCGCTTTCATTCGCTCTTCAAATTGACCTCTATACTTAGTCCCTGCAACTAGTGCTGCAAGGTCAAGCATGATGATACGCTTATTGAAGAGTGTTCGAGAGACCTTCTTCTCCATAATCCTCATCGCAAGACCTTCTACAATTGCAGTCTTTCCTACTCCAGGTTCACCAATAAGGATTGGATTGTTTTTCTTTCTTCGTGATAATATTTGGGAGACACGTTCTATCTCTTCTTTTCTACCAATAATCGGGTCAAGTTTGCCTTCTTCTGCCATCTTGGTAACATCTCTACCGAAGTTATCAAGGACAGGAGTACGAGACTTAGTTGATCCTTTGGCACCGCCAAAAGATTGTTGAGAACCTTCATCGAATGGCGTATCAGAGTCTGATCCTGTTGCTCCCATAATATCATTGATTTCTTCGGAATCTTCATGTACGACATACTCTAGCTCCTTCTTGTATATCTCATAATCGATATCAAGTTGCATCAATATCTGAGAAGCATCATTTTCTTCGTGCTTAAGAATTGATAGTAATAAGTGCTCTGGACAAATTTCATCATTTTTAAAGAGCTTCGCTTCAAGGAAAGTCACTTTGAGTACTTTCTCTGCATGCCTATTTAGCGGTAAGCTACCAATACTTACATCAGTTTTTAGATGAGCTGATGGTTTAGATAACTTCTCGATTTGCGCCTTCAATTCTTCCAAATTCACATCCAGAGAGTCTAGAACTTTGATTGCTAGACTTTGCGGTTGCTTGATCATTCCAAGTAAAAAATGCTCAGTACCGATATAGTCGTTACCTAGTCTGATTGCCTCATCCTTGCTGGTTGAGATAATCTTTTTTACATCTTGTGAAAATCGTCTATTCATAATTAACTGTTTCAGTCATTGTAAAGGTAAGGAATAATTGTACCAACTGCTAACAATCTGCTATGCTGTCAGAGAACATCCGATACATCAGAACTCCTGTCATAACTTATATGCCATTGTGTCCCAAATGGTTTCCTCAGTATTAGATATTAACATCGCTTTAATCCGTTCTTACTATCTGTGAGGACATTTCCCTAAACTACCTATATGCAAAGGTCAAACTAATGGACTAGTTACTAAGGCTTTAGGACAAATAAACATATGGCTAACAATATCTTATCGAGTATTTAACTTAGTAAAAAAACTCGGCGAATAAATTGTTTAAAAATGGCGGAAATTATAAATAGTTTAATAAGCTATCGGCAGCAATCGCTGTGTGTTAAAAAAAAATAATAAATTTGCGCTTTCTCAATAAGAGAAGCCTCTAAAAATCCGATAATGAAGTATTCATTAGATAAGCAAGAAAAATATACAATTCTCCAACTCAATGAGGAGAATCTAAATTCCTTAATGGCCCCTGACTTGAAGTCTGAATTTGTCTTCTTAAGGAATGAGGGAGTTGCCAATCTTATTTTGGATTTGGGTAATGTTAAGTATGTGGATTCTTCGGGCTTAAGTGCTATTCTTACGGCTAATAGGTTATGGAAGGATTATGGATCATTTATCCTAACAGGAATAGCACACCCAGCTGTTACTAAGCTTATCACTATTTCAAGACTCGAGACTATTCTTACAATTATCCCTACTGTAGAAGAAGCTATCGACTACGTATTTATGGAGACAATTGAAAAAGAATTAACCTCGGATTCTGAAGAGGAATAAGACAGGTTACACCATCTATTTCTTTAATTTTTAGATTCGTGCTTATCCACTTGTAGCACCCTTAATTGCCGTAATAGCTTATCAAGTTATGAAGACTTTCCAGCTAACAATATTAGGATCTAATGCTGCTATGCCTGCCTTTGGACGATTGACAAGTTGTCAAGCGATCAACTATAACGATAACTACTTCTTGATAGACGCTGGAGAAGGTGCTCAGATCAGAATGGCTGAATACAAAATCAAGCGAAATAAACTGAGATGTATCTTTATCTCACATTTGCATGGGGATCATTTATTTGGATTGCCAGGTATTTTGACATCGTACAATCACTTCAATAGAAATACTCCTCTGCACATATTTGGACCATCAGGATTAAAAAAATATATAGACATAAACCTTGAAGTAGGCGGCACAACACTTTCATTTGACCTTCAAGTCCACGAAATTGAGATGGACTCACCTACGGTTATTTGGAAAAACCATGAATTAACTGTGACGGCATTTCCGATGAAACATAGAATAGAGACTTATGGCTATCGCTTTGATGAAGTCCTCACACAATTCAACATCAATGCTGAAAAGATCACAGAATTTGGCTTGAGTATCGAGGAGATCAAAGCTGTGAAATCAGGTAAGGATATCAGAGAAGGTAACGAGAAATTGAACTATTTGGACTTAGTTCATACTAGGCCTGCTGCCAGAAGCTATGCGTATTGTAGCGATACGATTTATGACGAATCACTGGTAGATGTGCTAGATTCTGTCGATGTCCTGTATCATGAGACAACATATACCTCAGAATTTGAAGTAGAAGCAGCAGAACGCTTTCATACAACAGGAAAGCAAGCCGCTCAAATTGCTAAGTTATCGAATGTCCAAACATTGGTTACTGGCCACTACTCAAGTAGGTATCGAAGAGGAGAAGAACCATATAGAGAGGCTAAACACCATTTTGCATCAACATTAAAAGGCTATGACGGCTTTATTTTGAATATTTTACCAAGAGAATCCTTTAATGGACATAATTGGTGACCGCACTTTTCGTTTTAGTAGCTTTGAGGGTAATTGACGACTTTAGTTATATCTATGATTTACAGATTTATTACGACCATTATACTTACTTGCATAGCCGCACTTAGCGTAAATGGCCAAGACGTTCAGTTTTCTCAGTACTTAGCTGTACCTCAATATCTCAATCCAGCTATGGCCGGTAACATCGATGGTAAATATCGTATCGTTGCAGCTTACAGAGACCAAAACCGTAATCTCCAAACTCCGTTGACAACATTCGGATTTGGCGGAGATGTGAAGTTTGACATCCCATCAAAGAATGGGATTAAAAATGGAGATTCATTCGGTGTTGGAGTTTTCTTTTTCACTGATCAAGCACAGACTTTTGAGCTCAATACCAATAGTATCGGACTCAATCTAGCCTATCATAAACGACTCTCTAGAAACTCTAATAACTACATTAGCGCAGGTCTACTTATAGGTGTTCAACAGAAAAATATCAACTACGACAACCTAGACTTTGGAGATGAATTCAATGAAATTGATGACTTCGACCAACTCACTGAAGAGCCCTTTCCTCCTAATAATTTTGGTTACAGTGATGTAGGATTTGGATTGACGTATAGTGGGCAGCCCTCAGAAAGTGTCTCAGTGTTTTTAGGAGCAGCGATGCACCATATCAATGAACCTACACTTTCGTTCTTTTCATCAGCTCAATTTATTGATGTAGGTACTGAAGTTGATTTCCAACTCTATCGAAAGTTTAGTGCCCTAGGAAGTGTTGACTTTAAGATCGCTAACTTTACTTCAATCTCACCTCGAGTAATTTATATCAATCAAGGAGATTACAGACAAGTAGCAGTAGGTACATACTTCTTATTTGATTTTATCCAATCGAATACTGCGCTATATACAGGTGCTTGGCTGAGACTTGTGGATAATGAAATCGGCGGGTTAAAACCTAGATATGTAGTACCTACAGTAGGATTTGAAGTTGGTAGCTTCAGATTTGGTATCAATTATGATTTCAATATTAATACTCTATCCAGTCCTAATAGTAGCCTTAACTCCATCGAGTTCACTTTAAGATTCATTGGATCTTTTGAGAACGACGACTACTTCTGCCCAAGCTTTTAATCAATAATTTTTCTTCTGGATTAAACCTTCAAGTCATTCTGCTATCTAAGTAGATGAACACAAGCAAAAAGATCCTTGACTGATCAATCTATCATCACTTCTATTCTGAATACTGCTACACTGGAGCAAGGGTTCCAAGGGTTATTGGACAAGTACCAGGAAAGACTGTACTGGCACGTCAGAGGGATTGTCCTTGTACACGAAGATACAGATGATGTACTACAAAATGTGTGGGTAAAGGTCTATCGTAACATTTCGAAATTTGACAATAAGTCTTCACTTTATACTTGGCTTTATCGGATAGCAACTAATGAGGCGATAACTCATAAGACCAAGAGAAAACTGGCTACGAATACACTTGAAGGTAGTGTTGCACATTTACTGCAAAGTGATCCGTATTTCGAAGGAAATGAAGCAGTCATTCAGTTAAAAACAGCAATCGACAGTCTACCTGAAAAACAGATGCTTGTATTCAATATGAAGTATTACCAAGACATGAAGTACAACGAAATAAGTGAGATACTTGGCACCTCAGTTGGAGGACTTAAGGCGTCATACCACCATGCTGTTACAAAGATAAAAGCTTCGATCACTTCAGATATTTTTTAAAAAAGCTATGAAAGAGAATAGACATAATAAACAATTCAAAGTGCCTAGAGACTACTTTGATAATTCAAAGTCAGCTACAATGGCTAAGATTACTGCGATGGCTCAGGATGACTATCCATCTAGCAAAAACGAACCTAAGAGGAAGTTGATAAGCATAGTGATGAAATACGCATCAATAGCTGCATGTTTTGCAATCGGTGTCTACATAATTTCTGAGCATAATAATCAGACAATGTCATCACAATCAGATTTAGGAATAGATTACGTAGACTATTTGATTGATAATACTGATGCTTTGACACTTGATGACTTAGATGCATTTGGTGAGTTATTGAGCGACAACTTTATCGAAGATGACGAACTCATTGACTACTTAGAAGATGTAGACTTGGATGATATTCTAGACTTGATATAAACACATTAAAACAAATATAAATATATAAAAATATGAAATACATACTATTAACTACAGCATTGCTATTCTCTTCTATTGCTTTTGGCCAAAGAGGAGAAGGTAGAAGTGATGAAAGACGAGAGAATATTGAAAGTATGAGAGTCGCATACATCACGAAGGAAATGAGTCTATCAGCTGAAGATGCTCAGGTGTTCTGGCCTATTATGAATAAGTATGAAGAGCAGTTTAAATCTATGAGAGGATCAGCAAAAAAACGTAGTGGAGAAGAGATTACTGATCTGACTGAATCAGATGCAAAGAAGTTGTATACACAACGACTAAACACTGCTCAAACAAGAATTGATCTTACTAAGCAATTAGTAAGCGAGCTAGAACAGCATTTGACATCAGTCCAGATACTTAACTACCTCAAAGCTGAAGATAATTTCAAAAAAGAAGTATTGGGTAAGGTTAGAGAAAGGATGGGTGAAAGAAGATTAGACAACCAGCAAGAAAAATAAATATCATTCATATTTATAACCCTCTAAAGGAGAGTAGATTATATCATCTACCCTCCTTTTTTCATTTAAACTTTATTGAACTCAGCATAATGACAACTATTCGGTATAGTATTTGACATTAGTAATATGTGTAATATGTAGTGGAAATCCCTATGTCAAAATTGGAGATTTACCATGAATGTTATAACAGCGAAGAGCAATACGTTTGTATTATTCTTAACCTATCAACCTTTGTAATGACTAGAATACCATCTACATTCCTATCCATACTCCTTATGAGTGTGCTCCATCTATCAAGTTATGGTCAGACTTTCCAAAGTTTATATGAGATACCTTCTCTAGAAACTTTTCAGTCTCAACCTTCACTTTCTTCTGACGGCCTGAGGTCTTCTACCCCAAATGCACTTGAGGAAGGTGTTGTATTAGATATTGATCATAGTCTTATAGAAAACATTTACCAAAGTAAGTCAGAATTACTGTCCATTAACCTTGAGGATGATGCAGTTAATCCCACTACCCTTCTGTTAAGACAAGTCAACATTACTAATCCAGGATTCAACATCCTTGTCAAAGGTGAGTCAGGCACTGAATTTATCGTAGATCAATCTATTCACTATCGAGGGATTATCTCAGGACAACCAGAATCTAAGGTTGCCATCTCTATCAGTAATGACGAGATAATGGGAATGATAATCAATAAAAAATATCAAAAAACTCTTGCAAAGCTCACAACAAGTAATCAATACATTTACTACAAAAATGATGATCTGAAGGCGCTTAATACATTTGAGTGCATTGCCGATGACTTACAATCTATCACTCAAAACCCCTCTTCTGATCAACGTGCAAATCCGGACAATTGTGTAGGTATGCACCTAGAAGTAGATTATGACATCTATAATAGCTTTGGTTCTGTCACAGCTACTGCTAACTATATTACTGGTTTATTCAATCAAGTATCTTCTCTATATGCAGCGGAGTCTATCAATATCAATATACAAGAATTGGTGATATGGTCTACTCTAGATCCATACACTGGACCAAGTGCTATCGATTATCTCAATCAATTTCAATCAGAGGTTAATGCTAACTATAATGGTGACTTAGCACATCTCATAGGACTTGGACAAGGAGGAGTTGCCTATATCGATGTCTTGTGTAACTCCTATTGGGGAATTGGGTATAGTGGGATTACGACTTCCTATGAAGAAGTACCAGTCTATTCTTGGTCAGTAGAAGTATTGACACATGAGATCGGACACAACTTGGGATCGCCACATACACATGCTTGTGCCTGGAATGGAAACAATACTGCTATTGATGGTTGTGGACCTGATGCTGGCGCTAATGAGGGATGTGATGGGCCTATCCCTTCAAGTGGTACCATTATGAGCTATTGTCATCTGCTCAGTGGAGTTGGTATTGACTTTAACTTAGGCTTTGGCACTCAACCAGGTGATTTGGTTAGAGATAATGTGTACAATGCTAGCTGTTTGAATTCATGCAGTAATGATCCTGTATGTACAACTATAGGAGACGTATGTAATGATGGCGACCCATGTACCACAGGCGATACCGTTGATTCCAATTGTAACTGCGTAGGTACATTTATTGATGATGATAATGATGGGTATTGCGTAGGCGATGATACTGATGATAATGATCCTTGTGTTCCGGATAATTCTGGAATGGATTGTACCGTAGAATGTACAGAATATGATTTTGAAACTATTGAAACGGGATGGGGCATTTGGAATGATGGTGGTAGTGACTGTATAAGAATAATATCATCATCCTATTCATATGAAGGAGCTCGTTCTATTTTGATAAGAGATAATAGTAATGCAAGTTCTTCCACGACTACAGATAACCTTCTTGCTGGACAAGCGTCTTCTATCCAATTAGATTTTGCGTTCTATCCGCTAAGTATGGAGACTGGAGAAGATTTCTTCTTAGAAGTATCCACAAATGGTGGCTCTACATACACAATCGTAGAGTCGTGGGTCTCTGGAGCAGAATTCAACAACAATGCATTTTATTTAGTAAGTTCTACGATTTCTGATGTTTCATTCACAGATCAAACAAAATTGAGACTAAGATGTGATGCATCTAGTAATGCAGATCGAATTTACCTTGACAATCTAAAAATCTCAATCTGTAGTGGTGATGACCTGGGTTGCACGACTACAGGACTTCCTTGTGATGATGGAGATAGCTGCACTCTAGGAGAAACATATGATAGTGACTGCAACTGTACAGGTGGAGTGTCAACTGATCTTGATGCAGATGGCGTATGTATGACACAAGATCCTGATGATAGTGATCCATGTATTCCAAATCCTGACAATGAAAACTGCGATAACTGCACTACTGTAGGATTTAATTGTAGTGATGGAGATCCTTGTACAATTGGTGAATCGATATCGGAGGATTGTGAATGCGAAGGTGGAATCTATACCGATGAAGACGGAGATGGATTATGTATTGGTGAGGATCCTGATGATAATGACGCTTGTATTCCAAATTCAGATGGATGCATTGAAGAGACTAACTGCAGCGTCTACAATGATGAAGGATTTGAGTTTGGTTGGGGTATCTGGAATGATGGTGGCAGTGATTGTACTAGAATATTTAGCAGTTTCTACGCAGCGACAGGAAACTACAGTATCAGAATAAGAGATAACTCAGGTGCAAGTTCTTCAACATCGACAGACAACCTCCCTGCTAACAATAGTTCTCAGATTAATGTCACATTTACATTCTATCCTAATAGTATGGAAACAAACGAAGAATTCCTTTTAGAAATATCAAATAATGGTGGAAGCAGCTATAGCGTTGTTGATAGTTGGGTATCAGGTACTGATTTTTCTAACGGATCATTCTATACTGAAACTGTAGAGATTACAGGAAATTTTACAAATACCACAAGATTGAGATTCAGATGTGATGCGAGTACTAATTCGGATCAAATATTCCTTGACGATATCAAAGTAGAACTTTGTGGAGGTTCATCTTCAATACCAGAGGTCTTACCTGAAATTAGCGAATTTACTGACTCTAAGGAAACCATTGAAGATCCTATTATCTCACTTTACCCCAATCCGGTAAGTGCAAACACTGAAGTCTATCTGGAAGTAATAACTACAGATAATGACAAAGAAATATTTGTCCACGATATCAATGGAAGATTAATCTACAAATGTGTAGAACCTGGTAGCAACGAAAACATAACAATACAAACCACTGGTTATCAGCCTAATATATACATCATCACAGTATTGACTGATGAAGCAAGGTATCAACAAAGACTTGTGATCAACTAAAACCATCCATCAACCGCATAGATAAGCGGAAGCAGGTTGTCTTCAATGGCAGCCTGCTTTTTTTGTTTCTACTTGAATTAATAAGACAGACTTACTCGCATCAATATATTCTTAAAAATACATCTAACTTTGCCGCTCAATTTTTGATTCTCCATTATCAATGTTACAGCAACAAACACCATCCATTTGGTCGAATCCACTGACACCTTGGGCAGTCCTAATAGGCTTGTCACTGATATGGGGCAGCTCATTTATATTGATCAAGAAATCACTCATCGCATTCAGCCCTAATGAAGTCGGAGCATTGAGAGTGGGTATTTCCACATTGGCAGTGCTACCTATATTACTCTATAGGTTGAAGCAACAGAATTGGAAGTTCTTACCCATTTTCTTTATCGTAGGTATGACTGGCAATCTACTCCCTGCCCTACTATTCGCTAATGCTGAGGTCAAAGTAGAGAGTGGAATCGCTGGAGTACTCAATAGCTTGACACCTCTATTTACAATTATCATTGCATGGCTATTTTATCGACGAACATTCAAGATTACTGAAGCGCTTGGGATTCTCTTCGGATTTATCGGAGCCAGTTGCCTTATTCTCTATGCTGATGGCAATTCCAATATGGATCACATTCTTTATGGACTATTGATAGTTATTGCTACAATGTGTTATGGGATCAGTGTTAACGTTGTCAATGAAAAACTTCACACAATTAAACCACTCGATATTACAATTATGTCGTTTTGTTCTGTTGGTATTTTTGCTTGGATATACCTATTGGGATGGACAGATGTAGTAGAACATGCAACACAACATCCTGAACGACTACTTTCCTTATCTTCTGTGCTATTTCTTGCGTTGATAGGAACAGTACTATCAACAATCATATTTTACAAACTAGTGCAAGAGACTGATGCCGTATTTGGATCACTTGTTTCCTACTTGATTCCAATTATCGCAATCATCTGGGGAATCGTTGATGGCGAGGTATTGATGATGACACATTTCATTGGGTTTGGACTAATCCTATTTGGCATCTATCTTGTCAAGCGAAAATCTTCAAAAGACACTTAACCAAATAGCTTTATTGCGTTGTCAGTTGTATACTGCACTACTTCTTCGAAGTCTTGACCCTTGCACTCAGCAATTTTTTGAGCAACAAAGTTGAGATATTTAGGTTGATTAGGCTTACCTCTATATGGATGTGGTGTCAAGTAAGGTGCATCTGTTTCTAAGACAATTCTATCGTCTGGTAGATACTTCACCATATCATCAAGTTTAGCATTCTTAAATGTAATCACTCCACCAAGACCAAGGTGAAATCCAGTATCCAAAGCGGCTTTAGCCTGCTCAATCGTCCCATTGAAGCAATGAAATATACCTCGTAGACTACCATCTTGAGCAGAGGCAATCATATCTATGGTATCATCAAGGCTATCTCGTGAGTGGATAATTATCGGAAGTTGATCAGTCTGTCCCCAACTAATCTGTTCAGCAAAAGACTCTTTCTGTTCTTTTACGAAAGTGGTATCCCAGTAGTAATCCAATCCTACCTCTCCTACTCCTGCGTAATTTCGATCATCATACTGTTCTCTAATCACTGCCAACTGCTCTTGATAATCAGCCTTTACATAACATGGATGCAGTCCCATCATAGGAATGCATTGGTCAGGATATGTATCAGCAAGATGATGAAGAGCCTCGATACTTGATTGATCAATATTGGGCATATAGATGCGAGATACTCCCGCTTGAGATGCTTCAGTCAGTAGGATATCAATATCTTTGATCAATCCTTCGTCATAGATGTGAGCATGTGTATCAATCATTATCATTTACTTATTTGAATGGGCAAAAAAAAGAAATATTATGTTGTCTGGGTGGGTATGACACCAGGAATCTACAAAACTTGGGATGAATGCCTACAACAAACTAAGGGATATCCGGGTGCAAAGTACAAGTCCTACAAGTCTCTAGCTGAGGCAAATGATGCTTATGCAAATGGAGTCGAATATAATACTCCAACTAAGTCTTCGGCAAAAGAAAAAATTACCCGTTTTCACTACGAATCTCTTGGTATCAATATGGAAAGCTTCTGTGTCGACGCAGCTTGTAGTGGGAATCCAGGTATAATGGAATATCGAGGTGTATGGACGCAGACTAGCGATGAATTGTTCAGAAAGGGTCCATTCAAACAGGGCACAAATAACATCGGGGAATTCCTAGCCCTAGTACATGCACTTGCCTACTTCAATCAGACGGGAGAGAAGATGCATATCTATACGGATTCCCGAACTGCTATGGCTTGGGTAAGAAATAAGAAGGTCAAAACAACACTTAAACAAACTAAGGATAATGCAGTCCTATTTGCAATGATGGATAGAGCACTTCATTGGCTGAAGAACAATACTCATAACCACACAATAGAAAAGTGGAATACCAAAGAATGGGGAGAGATTCCTGCTGATTTTGGCAGGAAGTAGATATCCGTATCTATACAATGTTGTCAAGTGTCTTTACTATATTTGCCAACCAAGTTTTATAACCAATCGTCGATAAAGAATGAGAAACTACACTCTATTACTTATATCACTTATATGTTTGTTTTGTGCCTGTTCAGGTGATCAAGGATCTTCCTCGGATATGGACAAACCATTCTCTGGTTCTACAAATGGACTTTTCAAATCTCACAAGACCTCCCATACCGGAATAGACTTTATAAATGAAGTAGAAAACAGCACCCAGTTTAACCCAATTATCAATGATGGACTACTGCAAGGTGGTGGGATAGGCATTATCAATATCGACAATGATGATCTTCCTGATATCGTTGTAATTGGTAATTACACAGGGATTAGACTTTATCGTAATAAAGGAAATTTTACATTTGAAGATGTCACTGTAGCAGCAAAATTGACAAATACTGATGGGTGGAATATGGGAGTAACGGTAGTAGATATTGACGGAGACAATGACGATGATTTCTATGTAACAAGAAATCTATTAGAAGATCGATCTAACCTTCTATTTATCAATAATGGTGACAATACATTCACTGAGAAAAGTGATGAATTCGGCATTGCAGATACTGGTTTTTCTGTGATGTCTTACTTCTTTGACTATGATCGTGATGGAGATTTAGACCTCTACTTACTGAATCAACCGCCATCCAGTATCATTGAAAAGAGAAAGTTGAAAGGTCTAGCGGATTTTAAATATACCAATAAACTATACTCAAATACAGGTGGCAAATTTGAGGATGTAACCGCTACTGCAAACCTAGTAGGATACAATTATTCATTAAGTGCTCTCCCGTTCGACTATAATGATGATGGTTACATTGACATATTTGTCGCGAATGACTTTGATGAGCCTGACCAATTCTTTATAAACCAGAAAGATGGGACGTTTAGGAATGTTGCCGATATTTTGTTCAGGCACCTTAGTACGTTTAGTATGGGTTCTGACCTTGCTGATATCAATAATGATGGATTACAAGATATCTTCGTAGCTGATATGGTAGCGGAAGATAACTTTCGTCAAAAAACGAATATGAGTGGAATGAATCCAGAAAAATTCTGGAAGCTTGCTAACAATGGGTACCACTACCAATATATGTTCAATGCTATGCACCTCAACAATGGTAACAATTCATTTAGTGAGATTGCACAGCTGAGTGGCATAGCCAATACTGATTGGAGTTGGTCTACCCTATTTATGGATATGAACCTTGATGGCTACAAAGATTTATTAGTCACTAATGGCTTGTTTCAAGATATCAGGAATAAAGACTTTGAAAGTTGGAGAAATAAGAAGATTGACTCATTGAAAACTGCAACTAACTCCAAAGTTTTAAATCCAGAATTCATCCTAGAACTCGCCAATCAGATACCAAAACAGAAAATCCGCAACTACTTTTATAAAAATAATGGCGATCTCACATTTACCAATAAGAGTGAAGATTGGGGCTTTACTGAAGCAGGTATTACACAAGGAGCAGCCTATGCAGATTTTGATAATGATGGTGACTTAGATTTTGTCGTTAATCATATGAATAAGCCAGTCGAAATATTTGAGTCTACTGCAGCTGATAGAAAGATGGGGAATTACATCAACATTAAGCTCAAGGGTGCTGGAGTTATCACAAAAGCCTATAACAGTAAAGTTTCTATCGAATATGGCGATGACATTATGCAATCAGCCGTGACATTCCCTACAAGAGGATACATTTCGTCCAATCAAAATATTACCCAATTCGGGCTAGGACCACACAAAACCATAGATAAGTTAACCGTGACATTTCTAAGTGGCAAAGTTGTAGAAATGAAAAATGTCAAGGCAAATCAGACTATTACAATCGATGAAAACAATGCAACAAGCCCAACAAATGAATCGGTTCAAATAGCTTCTTTGCTCAAGCAAATGCCTGCTCAATTCCAAATAAAACATACAGAAAACGACTACGATGATTACAAGAGTGAGATTCTCATTCCTTACAAGATGTCTTCTCTTGGCCCTGCAATAGCGATAGGTGATGTAAATGGTGATAACATATCTGATATGTACATCGGTGGAGCAACTGGTATAGCGGCGAATATCATATTGGGCACATCTACCGGAAGTTTCACTCAAGGAGAGGTAGCTGCATTTAAAGGAGACAGAAAGGCTGAAGATGGAGATGCCTTATTCTTTGATGCTGATGGGGATAGTGACCTTGACCTATATGTGTGTAGTGGAAGTAACGAAGTAAAAGAAGGTAGCTCTCAATTAAAAGATAGACTATATATCAATGACGGTAATGGGAGGTTCACTAAAAGCCAGCAGTTACCAGATCATAGGAACAGTACGCATACAGTCGCAGCACACGACATCGATGGAGATGGGGATCAAGATCTATTCGTAGGTGGCCGTCAAGTACCTGGACGATATGGTGTATCTACATCGAGTTACATTTATCTCAATAATGGAAAAGGGCAATTCACTGAAGTAAAACAAGACATCTTATCAGCCCTTGGAATGGTGACAGATGCAGTATTTGTGAATATAGATAAGGATGAAGAAGCTGAACTTGTAGTTAGCGGAGAGTGGATGCCGATCAGCATATTTGACGTTGATGATACTGGGATTCTTTCTCCACAATCTGGCAATTTATCTGAGTCAAATGGCCTATGGAATACCATAAAAGCAGCAGATCTGGATGGCGATGGTGATACAGATCTGATAGCAGGTAATCTTGGTCTAAATAATAAATACAAGGCAAGTAAAGACAGACCTTTCAAAGTATTCGTAGATGACTTTGACGATAATGGATCTAATGATGTCTATCTCGGCTATTATGCCAATGATGGTGTATGCTATCCAGTAAGAGGTCGCCAATGTTCATCAGAGCAAATGCCATTCGTGAAGAAAAAGTTTGAGACTTATGAAGCATTTGCAACTGCATCAATAATAGAGGTGCTTGATGACAAACTGGAAGAAGAAAGTGTAGCTAAGGAAGCGTACACATTTGCACATACGATGTTTCTCAATGATGGCAATGGGAACTTCAAATCTGTCGTACTGCCTAATGATGCCCAACGATCAATCGTCAATGATATCTTAGTGACTAACCTTGATAATGATCCAGAGAATGAAGTGTTTTTAGTGGGTAACTACTATGATCGTGAAGTAGAAACGACAAGAAGTGATGCTGGCATTGGTACGATTCTCAATATTGACTCTGATGGTCAGTGTTCAGTCGTACCATCTACTCAGATGGGTCAATTCGCAAACTTAGATGCAAGAGAAGTTGTCGAATTAGAATTTCCTAATAAAAAGGTCATAGCTGTCGCTAACAACAATGATGTGATGCAGTTCTTTGAATTGAATCAATAGCGGTTATGAAGATTAAAAGCTACCCTCTCTGCTCTTTACTACGCTGATTTTGAATCCTTTATCAGCGGCGAAGAATGCACTCTTTTGGAGGCTGACTACCCAAATAATTTGTCCATCGCCATTGACAACTATTGGAATTTGATGCTTTTGATATGTAGAGAGTTTATGATCATTAAAGAGCTTTTTGAGCTTTTTTGATTCTTTAGGATTAGCTCGATAGGTAATCCTATCTCCTTCTTCCCAAGTTCTGATTGTCAGAGGCAACTTTAGTAACTTCTCATCAATTATCATATCATCGATCGTGTAATGAGAAGACAATGGCTGACTAGTAAGAAAGCTAGATTTGTCTTGTAAGGCTATTGTAAACTGTTTCGCAATAATTGAAACAGGACTTAATGTATGTTCTAATCCTTTATCTCTGAGTTGCAATCCTAACCTCTCGACAGTTATTTGATATTTATCTGCTTCTATGTGTTTCCCAACTTGTCGAGTATGATAAAGTTGATTGATTTGAGTCTGATTGAAGCCATACTTTCTTGACCAATAAACTAGGAAATCCAAACCAAACGCAAAGTTATCCAATCTATCAAACGGAATAAAGTGACCTTCAGAATTCTGCTCAACAAACGTCTTAGTTAGGTAATCTACAACTTGTGTATTGAATCGCGCTGCTCTAGCGATATGCTCTTGAGTTACTTGTAGTCTTTTTGTAACACTCGGTAGATGTTGCTCTATTGATGGTAAGATCGATTGTCTGATGAGATTGCGGGTATAGACTTCTGTTTGATTGGATTGATCTTCTCGATATACAATCCCAGCAGACTCAGCATATTGATATATTTCATCCTTTTGGAATGAAAGTAGAGGCCGTTTGATAATCTCTTGGTTGTTGATACCAGTCAATCCTTTGATATCTGTACCTCGGAAAAAGTTAAATACCATAGTCTCCACAGAGTCATCCGCAGTATGACCAGTCAGAATGTAATCTGCTTTCTCTTCTTCTAGCATTTCGCTATAGGCTAAGTATCTAATCTCGCGTGCTGCCTGTTGCAGGTTGATGCCATCACCCTTAAGTTGTGCAATACCTGGCTTGACTACTTTACACTTAATACCAAGTGTCTTACAAGTGTGCTTTACAAGCTCTTCGTCAGCATCTGACTGCTCTCTACGAAGTTGATAATTAACATGTACAACATATACAGACTTACAGACTTTGGTACATAAATCCAGCAAAGTCATAGAATCAACGCCACCACTAACACCTATGATGACGTTTGTACCTTTCAGGTAAGGATTATTGGTTATAAAAGATTGGTATAGCATATATTTGTCAGTTTAAAGGTAAATCCCTTTTTGTCAAAACATAGAAAGACTTATGCCAAATCAACTCATTCCTATCTTGTGCTGCTTAGCACTAGTGTTTTTTGCCTGTGAGCAGCCTAATTCTAATAATGGTAATGCAGCTTCAGCTGTATCTGCCGATAATAGTGACAAACCGTCTTCACAATTTAGTAGCGGAAAAGTGTTGGAAGATGTCGTTGCAGGACCTGGTGAGGTTAAGAAGAGTTCATCTGGTAGAGATTTTACGCATAAACGAGGATCTGCCCTTTCAATCCTTAATCATAGAATAGGTGAAGATTCCGATGACTTCTATTCTATCATAGAAGATGGTATCTGGCAATTTCAATTCATCCATGATGGAAGCAAAATGATAAAGCCAGAGAGTCTCGTTAAAGAATACCTCGACTTCAAAGATGATCTGACATACGAAAAAGGAAAGGCTGGAAAGGTTGTTGAGACCGGTAAGTATCACTATTCTTTTAAGACGGACAAAGTCTTAATGATTCCTGATGATAGCAGTAAGAATCCACAAGAATGGAAGACGATGTTCAAGTCAGATGTCTTTATGATACTTGTAGGTACACCTGAATACGGCAATAATAACTTTCAAATGAAGCTGGAACGACGAAAATCAAAAGACGAGCTCTAACTAAAACTTAATCTAGGTAAACTACTCTTCAACTGAGTAAACATCTCTTCTGTGATATCAAGATGAAAAACGAATCTAATCGCTGACTTGCCAAATGGTGCGGCGAGAATTCCATGATTTTTTAATGTGGCTATCGCATCTTCAGCTAGCAAATCCTCAGCAAGTTCAAAAATGATAATGTTAGTCTTTACTGGCTTAACTTCCTTGACGTAAGGTTGGTTGGCTAAGAGAGCTCCTATTTCTTTAGCTCTATTATTATCAATTGTAAGTCTTTCAATATTATGATCGAGAGCATAGATACAAGCTGCAGCTAGGATACCTGCTTGTCGCATCCCTCCACCCATTACCTTTCTGAATTTTCGAGCCTTGGTGATATCGTTAGATTTGCCTGTGAGCACGCTACCTACAGGAGCACCTAGTCCTTTACTAAGGCAGATAGATATACTATCAAAGTGCTGAGCATAGTCGCTGATCGAGTATTCTTCCTCCACAAACGCATTGAAAAATCTTGCACCATCTAGGTGCAGCTTTAAGCCTTTATTCTGACATAGATCGGCAATAGGGGCAATCTCCTGCGGAGTGTAATAATTACCTCCACCTTTATTGGTACTACTTTCTAAGACGACCAACTTGGTATTTGGTAGCCAGTCGGCACTTGGTTGAATGACATCCGCTACTTGGTCTGAAGTAATCTTCCCATAGCTACCATGAATCAGACTAATTGCAACTTGACTATTGAAGGCATATCCACCTGTTTCGTATCGATATACATGGCTATAGTGATCACAGATCACCTCGTCTAATGGCTGTGTATGCATCTTAATAGCTAACTGATTGGTCATCGTCCCACTTGGACAATAAAGTGCCGCTTCCTTACCAAACATTGTCGCGACTTTCTCTTCGAGGGCATTGACTGTAGGGTCAGCTCTGAAGACATCATCACCAACCTCAGCTGCTAGCATTGCCTTGAGCATATCGGATGAAGGCTTCGTAACAGTGTCGCTTATAAGATTGATCATAGTAGAATATAATTGTGCAAGTGGCTAATATTACTCAATGTAGCTTATCGCTAAATATTTACAAAATTCACCAAAGGGTAAGTTAATACAAGCGTATCTTTGCACTTATGGATAAAATCAGGAATTTTTGTGTGATAGCACATATTGACCATGGTAAAAGTACGCTTTCGGATCGTCTACTCGAAGAGACTCAGACAATCTCAGAACGTAAAATGACCAATCAAGCTCTTGACGATATGGATCTCGAACGTGAAAAAGGTATCACGATCAAGAGTCATGCGATACAAATGTACTATGACTACAAGGATGGAGATACATATAAGTTCAACCTTATTGATACTCCTGGCCACGTGGATTTCTCATATGAAGTTTCCAGATCAATAGCCGCATGTGAAGGGGCACTTCTACTTGTAGATGCTAGCCAAGGGATCCAAGCTCAGACAATCTCCAATCTCTACCTAGCAATGGAACATGACCTTGAGATTATCCCAATCCTTAATAAAGTGGATATGCAGAGTGCAATGATTGAAGAGGTCTCTGATCAAATTATCGACCTCATAGGGTGCGACTTAGAAGATATTATTCACGCAAGTGGTAAGACGGGCATCGGTGTTGTAGATATCCTAGATGCTGCTGTAGAGAGAATTCCTGCACCTACAGGTGATCCAGAAGCACCATTACAAGCCCTGATATTCGATTCATTGTTCAATTCATTTAGAGGAGTCATTGCGTATTTCCGTATCTATAACGGGACAATCAAAAAGAGAGACCTTGTACGATTCGTCAATACTGGCAATGAATATACCGCCGATGAAATAGGTGTACTTCAATTGGAACAAGTGCCTAAGGATACACTCTCGGCTGGTGATGTAGGATACATCATCACAGGAATCAAAGAAAGTAAAGAAATAAAAGTTGGCGATACGATTACGACAGTTGCTAATCCATGCCCTCAAGGAATTGATGGATTTGAAGATGTTAAGCCGATGGTATTTGCAGGACTTTATCCGATTGACAATGATGACTTTGAAGATCTCAGAGATAGCCTCGACAAACTACAGCTTAATGATGCATCACTTGTCTTTGAGCCAGAGTCATCTGTGGCGTTAGGATTTGGATTTAGATGTGGATTCCTCGGGATGTTACACCTTGAGATCATTCAAGAGAGACTATCCCGAGAGTTTGATCAAGAAGTGATCACTACTGTCCCCAATGTATCTTACAAGGCCTACTCTACTAAGGGTGAGCTTCTTGAAATGACAACGCCTAACGATATGCCTGATCCATCGCTTATCCAGTCAGTAGAGGAACCATTTATCAAGGCACAGATTATCACGACTCCGGAGTTTATTGGATCTATTATGTCACTCTGTATGGACAAGCGAGGTATCCTCACTAATCAAACATATCTTACGACTACTCGAGTAGAATTGACATTTGAAATGCCACTTGCGGAGATTGTCTTTGACTTCTATGACAAGTTAAAGAGTATCACTAAAGGGTATGCATCATTTGATTACCATATGATAGACTTCAGAGCATCTGATCTAGTCAAGCTGGATATCAAACTCAATGGTGAAAATGTGGATGCACTCAGTAGCTTAGTCCATAGAGACAAGGCAGATCCATTTGGTAGGAGAATTTGTGGTAGACTTAAAGAATTACTTCCTAGGCAACAGTTTATGATAGCCATTCAAGCAGCTATTGGCCAGAAAATCATCGCTAGAGAAACCATTTCGGCATTGAGAAAGGATGTAACAGCCAAGTGTTATGGTGGTGATATCACTCGTAAGCGTAAGCTCTTAGAGAAGCAAAAGAAAGGTAAGAAGAAAATGAGAAACATTGGTACTGTTCAGGTGCCGCAGAAAGCATTTTTGGAGGTCTTGAAGATTACGGATTAGACCTTAGACTACATATAAGTTACAAAATACTCTTGGTTAATTATCTCAATTTCAACGTATTAAGAATAGAAAAAATCGCATCTTTGTAACTGAACTAACATCCTTAGATAAGCTGTTAATCCTTAAAACAGCTTGCAGAATACTATGATAAACACTCTCCTCAGACCTATATTAGAGAGAATACCAGAGAACAATCGTGTAGAAAGAATCTGGAAACTTGCCCAAGTAGATTTCAAAAAACGATACTACAATGATAAATTGGGGTTGTTTTGGGCATTACTTAATCCTTTATTTAAGATAGCGATCTACTATATGGTATTCACCTTTGTGTTTCAAATTAATATTGAGCACTATGCTATTTTTCTTTTTGCAGGACTAATATTGTGGATGGCTTGGACTGAAGCAAGTACTAAAGGATTGAGTCTTATTAATACGAAAAGGTACCTAATTGAAAATATCAAGTTCAACCATATTGATCTATACATATCCCTGACGATTAGTGTTTTTATTGGATTTGCTTTCAATTTAGCAGCTTACCTAGTATTCGTGGCTGCAGTTGGAATCCCATTTACTTTTAATCTACTCTACATGCCGCTGATACTTATCAATGTCTTTATTCTTTGTATTGGGTCGGCGATGATTTTGACAGTTATTCAAATTTATTTTAAAGATATAAAGCATTTATGGGCGATAATCACTCTTGCTGGATTCTGGTCTTCAGGGATTTTTAGAAGAGGTGAGTTGTTTTTGGAGGCGTTTCCACCATTGCGAGTAATAAATCCTTTTGTTGGAATCGTTATGAATATGCGAGCTATCTCATTTGATGGAATTGGACCCGATTGGTCATTAATGGGGATCAACTATGCTACTGGTATTGTAGTTCTAATTGTTGGAATTATTTCTTACAAAAAGTTTTCTCACAAGGCAATTGAAATGTTATAAATGAGTAATGAAGTAGCTATAGAAGTAAAAAACCTGAGTAAGACGTTCGCGATGATCAACAAAGAGAGTCGTCAACTTAGAGAAAAACTTTTGAGACCGTTCTCGACAAAGCATAAGGTCAAAGAGATCAAGGCTTTAGACAATATTAATTTTACGGTTAATAAAGGTGAATTCTTTGGGATTATTGGTAAAAACGGATGTGGTAAATCTACACTGCTAAATTGCATAATGGGATCCTTGCGTCCTGATAAAGGTAGTATCGTCAATACTGAAGGGAAGATCATACGACTAGCATTAGGGATGGGCTTTGACCCAAACTTGAGTGCCAGAGACAATATTTATATCAATGGTTCTATACTAGGATTAACATTTAGAGAAATCGGTGATATTTTTGATAACATCGTCGAATTTGCAGAGCTAGAACGCTTTGTAGATGTACCGGTTAAGCAATATTCATCGGGAATGCAAGCTAAACTTAAGTTCTCAGTTGCAATCCATGCAAAGGCGGATATTTTTTTAATGGATGAGTTTTTTGGAGGCGTTGGAGATATTAACTTTCGTAAAAAAAGTACAAAGGTATTCAATGACACTTTCTTAGATGGAAGAACAATAGTTCACGTTACCCATCAATTAGAAACTATAAAGAAGCATTGTCAACGAGTGTTAGTGATAGACCAGGGAAAGCAAGTCGGACTTGGTCATCCTGATGAAATGATACCATTGTATGCTTCCCTATTTACCAAGCATGCAGCACCAAAAATTTAGAATAGCCCTTGTATAGAATTCATTTACAAGTCATTAGTTCTTAAGTTTGTTATAGATGAGAAAAGTATTTACACAAACAATCCCTCCGAACGCTAGCGTCCTAGAAATAGGCCCATTCTACAATCCACAACTAAGAGGTGATAATGTCAAATATTTTGAAATACTTAGCCAAGAAGAATTAAAAAAAAGAGCTATAGAAATAGGTCAGCAACAGTACGTTAGCAATGTTCCATATATAAATTACGTATCTAAAACTGCTGACTTAACCATTATCCAAGAAAAGTTTGATGCTGTATTTAGCTGTCATGTCATCGAGCATCAGTTAGATTTCATCGACCACCTAAATAAGGTTAGCAGCATCCTTAATGAAGGTGGAAAGTACTATTTGATCGTACCAGATAAGAGATTTTGCTTCGACCACTATAACAATACATCTTCAATTGCAGACATTATAGCTGCTTCATATGAAAAGAAGCAGAAGCATTCAATCAAAAATGTAATTGAACATCGTGCTCTCACAACACATAATGTTCCATCAGAACATTGGGCAGGGAGGCACGGAGATATCACTCCAAATCATATTGCTCGTCTAAAGCAAGCGATTGCTGAGTATGAAACAGGTAATTATGTAGATGTACATGCATGGTGCTTTACTGATCATTCATTCCACGTCATAGTTAATACTCTTAATGCTCTAGATATGGTTGACCTTGAGGTGGAACAGATGTTTCCAACCCAACCAGGCACTTTCGAGTTTTTCTCTGTTCTTAAAAAGAGGGTAAAACCATAACCTAACAGTATACCCATATTTGGTTCTTACTTGAGAGGTTGTGATAACAACTCTACTTGATAAGGGTGTCGCCACATAGCTGGCTTCAATTCATTATTCCATTCTACTAATGAGGTCAACAGATTATTATAGACTTTTGGGTATTGATTGATGACATTGATAGTCTCCTTTTTATCCTTGTGAAGGTTGAATAGATAACGATCAGTATGATTTACTACTACCAACTTCCACTGCCCTCTTCTGATTGCCCAATGGCGAAACCATCGCCAATACAGATCCTTGTGAGGTGCAGTTTTTAATTCACCACTTATATAAGGCATCAAGTCAACACCATCCAATTTAAGATCTGGTACTCCACCAGCCATACTTAGACATGTTGGCAATAAATCTAGGCTGATAACTGGCTTTGTATATTCGGATTTGGTAAATCTGGCTGGCCATTGAATATACATAGGTGTCCTGATTCCACCTTCAAAGACCTCTCCTTTCACCCCCCTAAATGGATCATTTACAGAAGTATTCTTGCCGTATACCATTTCTGCATTAGGATTAGTTCTTGGCTTTCCCGTCGGACCACCATTATCTGATAGAAAGATAATAACTGTGTTCTCGTATTGACCTGTTTCCTTTAAATGGGCAACTAATTTCCCTACACTATCATCCATATTCTTCATTAATGCCAAGAAGATTCTACGATGAATATCTGGTATATGGTTAAATGCCTCTAAGTCTTCTGGCTTTGCCTCCATTGGCCAATGCGGATTAAGATAGGACATATATGTAAACCATGGCCTGCCATCATGTCTATTCATTTGGGTGATTGCATCTGTGGTAATAAGATCAGTAAGGTAGCCTTGATAACCTCCTTGATCAGTATCACTCTTTCGAAGTGCTTGATATCTTGGCTCTTGTGGTTCCACATAGAAACTGCGTGCACCTGCATAATGCCCAAAGAAATGGTCAAAACCTCTTGTCCATGGAGTTGCTGTAGGTATTGACCCTAGATCCCACTTACCAAACCCCAACGTTCTATAACCTTCATTCTTCATAAACCGAGCGAATGTACGCTGGTGAATATCTAAACCAAAAGTCTGTACAAATGGCAATTCTGCATTTGCCTCGTGCCCAAATCTTTGTTGGTACTTCCCAGTCATAAGACCGGCTCTACTAGGACTGCATTGCGGTGCACTCACATAGGCTTGTGTAAAGTTGATTCCATTCTGCTTTAGTTGATCTATATGCGGTGTCAACACATCTGGACTGCCAGTGCTGCCAAGATCACCATAGCCCATATCATCGGCAAATAAAAGTAATATATTGGGTCTGGGATCTGTTGATACATTGCTTGTATTGCAATTGAATAAAGATAGAGCCAAAAAAACAATAAGTAAAAAACGTGTTCTCATATATCGTTTATACTATCAGTGTGAAAATCTAAGATACGATTTCATACTTCTCGCAAAGTCTCTGAAATCTTACAATTGCTTGTTCATAAAGTTTTTGGTCATACAAATTATCTTTAGTGATCTTAGCTATCAGCTTTTCAGATACGGTTTTCTTGGACTTTGCTACATTTACTTTTTTGGGTACAGCCAAACTCCAGTTAAACATCTTGTTAGTGAGATTTACAGACTCTGATAACTTCTCTGAAACCCCCACCATATCGCAAGACCGCATATTAGCAATAGCAGCCTTCAAGTCTAACTTTCCTAAAGGCATACTATTGATGTATTTCATATTAGGATGAATAACCTTATCCACCATATATCTTACTTGAAGATTCTGGTAATGCCATTTTCCTTTTTGGTAAATTTCTTCTGGAGTCTTATCCTTCCATCGTGGATCATTGTTCTTCATATGGTAAATATTAGAAATCACTCGAGCAACAGGATCTCTAAAAATAACAATTCTCTTTACTTCTCCTTTGACTACCTGATGAAGCGCATAGGGGTAATGTCCTATTAATATCTTAGGCGTTATTGTTGGTTTATCGTATTTGATAATATCATGAAACAATGGATAAAGCCCTCTTTCTTTAATGATTTTTTCACTAGGGAAAAAGTCGCTTTTCTCGAATGCTGATTCTAATAGCAACCTGTATGCTGTACCAGCAGTTTTTGGTATATGGATGAAAAAATAAGGATCATTTATCTCAAGCTTCAGTGTTCTCCTACTTTTTTCAATAGCCATTGTTAAATGCGCCGACTTATCTAATTTGGTCTTATTCGCAAACACTTCTATCTTACTCCAGTTCTTCCGACCTTGAGGTAATTTTATTTTATAACCTACTCGACCTTTTTGATTAACGGCTTGATCTATAAGGTCATGCCTTTCTACATCAGCCAATCCACTTGCCAATTCTTTATTTTTTTGTTTGACAACAATTGAAACTGGCTCAGAGCTTTTAGTATCATAAGCCCAGCCGACAACACTACCTCCTTCTATCCTACCGAAAACACCTTCTATCATTTGCCTTGAGCTCTATGTTGTAAATATTGTTGTATCACGCCTTCCATGTTGAGTCCATAGTCTTGCTTGATTAATGTGAGATTAGGATTATAAAATGGGTCATTAGCCATCGTATCACCCCATGTATCAAGCATATATTTTTGTTCTGTTTTAAATCTTGCCACCTTCTCTGGTGTATCCTCGTATCCCCTTGACTTGGACTCAAAGTGGAACAATTGGACTTCAGGAATATAGAGAATATCATGTCCAGCTTCCCTGATTTTTAGACAAAAGTCGACGTCATTGAATGCGACTTTTAGATTCTCTTCATTGAGTCCATCGACTTGTGACCACACTTCTCGCTTGACGAGTAAGCAAGCAGCTGTACATCCAGATACATTTCTTGGCAACCCATCTAAATAGTAATGATATACTCTTGAGTCCAAGCCTTTGAATGCATGTCCTGCAACACCTCCGATACCCATCACCAACCCACTGTGCTGACTAGTCATATCGTCATAAAGCAATTGAGCTCCGACTGCGCCTACACTTTCTTGTTGCAAGTAGCTATATAATGTTGTCAACCAATCTTTGGTAATAACCTTGATATCGTTATTGAGTAGCAATACTACTTCGGCGTCTGTCTGACTTATTGCCCAATTATTAATCTTAGAATAGTTGAATGGCTCCTTGTACTTAACAATCCGAACATTATCTACAAACGCATATTTTTCAAGAACATCAGCAGTTTCTTGCTTTTCACTATTGTTATCAACTAATATAACTTCAAAGTTAGGATAGCTCGTTTTTTGAAAGACACTAGATAGACAAGTCTTAAGATAACCTACTTGGTCTTTGAACGGAATCACGATAGCAATCTTAGGTTTTTCTTCTACCGCATACTTGATACGATAAGCGCCAGTCCAGGAACCTTTTTTTACTTTGCCTTTGATTCCATTTCGCTTGAGATAGCTTTTAATCGTTGCGACACCAGCTTTATTCGCGTAAGATTTTTCGCTATGGCCTAGTGCAGTACTTCCTTCGATTTTACGCCAATGATATAGCACTTTAGGAATATGTACAATATTAGATGATTGCTCTGCAAGTCTCAGGATCAAGTCGTGATCTTGAGCACCTTCATACCCTTCTCTGAACCACTCAATTTGGTCACCAAGAGTCTTCCTGATTACCAGGATGTGACAGATATAATTATTTGATAATAAGAGCTGTGGGGAATACTGAGGCTTATAATATGGTTCTACTCTGAATCCATCTTGATCTAATTTGTCTTCATCAGAGTATAGAATATCAACCTCCGGGTCAACATTAATTGCTTTGACGACCTCAAGCAGTGCATCTCTATGCAGCAAGTCATCATGATCTAATAGACAGATGAATTCCCCAGTAGCAGATTCAACAGCACGATTGGATGCCTTAGATATGTTTCCATTTTCTTCACTCCAGATAACCTTAATGTTGTGTGTAGATTGCTCAAGTGATTTGAGATATCCTCTGGTATCAGCTCTTGTACTAGCATCATCACATAGACAGAGTTCCCAATTGTCGTAAGATTGGTTAATAACTGACTCAACACATGGCTGTAGATAATTAATATCTACATTATATACAGGCACACAGACACTTATCTTAGGCTGTATTGTTAAGTGTTCAGTGTAAGGTTGTCGCATTGCATCTTGTATTGCAACATATGGACTATACTGTAGATTGCGATGGAGTGGCATCTCTTCTACATGATTGAATTCCTTAAGGGAAAGTGATCTAGAAACGAGTTCACTACCATTGATATCTGACCACTTGAGTGATGCTGTAAGAGATTCACCTCTGGGGCAAATGTAGATAAAACCTCTGCCTTCTAGATCTGCATCCTTGCTCTTGATATGACTTTCATAGACATCTAATCGATCAAAAAAAATGGTTACAGAATCATTATCAATAGTTAATTGATGTCCTTCTTGGTTCTTAGGATACACAATCCAACCAAAAACAATATTTGCAGCTGACATTTTGGATACAATGGCAAACTCAATGTTAAGTCGCCATTCCTTACTTGGATGAGTAAAACTAAATTGCTCCAGTTGGTCACTTGCTGATTTACCTCCAAGTAATCGACGAAAATTTGAGAATATCACTGGCAAAGGCTCAGACTTTAATGCTCTGAAAAGTGTCTGAAAATTTCTCTTATTAAGATGTCTTAGAAAACTCAATTGTGTATTGTGGCTATTTTATCTGAATATTGGTCAAAGATAGTAGTCTTACTAATAATGACACGGTGATTAACGTTCTGATATCATTATGTTATAGATACCTCGATGATTTTATATTCTCACCAATTACCCTATTTTTGTCCCTCAATTGGAATTTAAATGACATTGCGTCAGTTTCTAATTTGTATATTTTATTACCCTAATCTAACACCTGAAATGAAACTCAAGTCCCTAACACTAATATTATTATGCCTATCTATTTTTGGAGCGACAGCTTGCAGCTCTGATGGAGCAAAGAAAAAAGCTAGCAAAAAACCTTCTTCTTCCAAAAAAATGTTGCCAGCTAAGGACTATTGGGCACTTGCTAAGGATAATCTTGGACTCACAAATATCCAAATACAAGGAATCCAAAAAATCAACACAAAGTATAGCACTCAAGTTGCAAAACTTAAAAAGTCCAAAAAGTGGGAAGGAAAAGCTAATGCAAAAGTACGAACAACTCTTCAAACTAATAAGACCGCTGAGCTAAAGAAACTTCTTGGTAATAAACTACCACTATACAACAAGTTTACCACTAAAAACGGTATTAAGATTGTCAAAAAAAAAGTAAAAAAACCAGCAAAAAAGAAGGCTAGTCCCTCCAAGAAAAAAGTCGTAAAAAAAGGTACTAAGAAGCCTACTTCAAAGAAGAAAAAATCAAAGAAGTAAGTACAACATTCCCGCTAAGACTTATTTGACACAATAATTGTAATTCGACAACTATGCCTCAAAGAAAAATTGCCATTCTCGTCTCTGGTATTATGAGATCAGGTTCATCTGCAATTGCTGGTGTATTTGAAAAGTCTGGATACTCGATTGGAAAATCTACAAGACCGGCAGATATTACTACTAACCCAAGAGGATTCTTTGAAAATGCTTCTATAAAAAAATTTAATGGCGAAATCATTCGAACTTCAGGATTGACGTTTGCAAGTCCTTTTATTAGTTCAGATGTGATATTTGAAAGTGTCGATTTTAAAGAGCAAAAACTCAAACTTAAGCAAGTAATTGTCAAGGAATTTGAGGAAGCTGAACAAATACTAATAAAGGATCCTCAGCTATCATTCCTTCTTCCATTATATAAGAAAGCATTGACAGAACTTGGGTATGATATCAAGACTATAGTTGTGCTTAGAAATCCGGCTTCTGTTGCCACAAGTATTTATGAAGCTCACCGTATTCGTAAAGTTAGGAGCTACTTGCTTTATCTCCAGTATTACTCACAGCTAGAGTCTTACAGTAGAGATATGGATAGAATACTTGTTTCATTTGAGGACTTAATTGACAATCCTTCCGCATTCATCTCTACATTAGTTGAAAATCTTCAGCTTGATAAGATTGAGAATCAAGATGGGATTATTTCTACATTTTTGGATACAGCCAAATATCAAGGAAGTAACTTGACTTCAGAAGTTGAGAACGTTCCAGATTCTACTATGAGAATCTATGATCTGATGGCAAATATGACTCCTAAAGGTCAAGACAACAAAACCAATCAGAAGAAACTTAATAAGATTACTTCTGAGTTGATGGAGTGGAACTCTATTGCTCTACAAAGTATTCAAGGTAAGTTTTCACCTGAAGGAGAAAGTCCATTCTTTATCCAACTATTCATCGATAGTGGCGAAGGGATGACAGAAGAAAAATCTCTCAAACAAGTCATCATAGGTCATGAGGCTAAGGTGGAGTTTGATTTGGAGAATATAGAGAACATCCATGCACTGAGACTCGATCCTATTAACGACTATTGCGTTATGAAGATTCACGTCATTGAATTAGAATTTACTAATGGTGAAAAGAAGTCAATCACTTATTCTGGAAATTTCATAAAAGAACATCGGCCTTTGCTCATCTTCAATGTCGCCGATCCCAATATCAACCTAGCACTACCCGAAGCTGATGGATTGATTAAAAAATTGACGATAAAACTAGAGTACATTGCCATCTGTGAAACATCAGTACAAGTATACTTGCAGAAAATAGATGAAAACCTTCGCCTTAGAGATGAACTAGATAAAGTCTCCGTTAAAGCTGCTCAATATCAAAGTGCTTTAGATCTTCCTGATTCATTTTCTGCAGATGAAATTCTACAAGAAAACTTCACTCTGAAGTCTGCCGTTGCTGACCTAAAAGATCAGCTAGTCAAATTTGAAAAAGATGAAACTGGTCAGGATATTCATACTGTAAAAGCAGAGTTACATAGATATAAAGCATTAAATGAAACCCTTAAAGCTGAAGTTTCTTCTATTAAACAAGAACTAAGCTTATCTAAGCACGAAGAAATATCTGCCAAGAAGGAAATCGATACTGTCAAAGCTCAACTTGACAAAAAAACTGAACAAATATCTGCACTCAACAAGTTAAAGATCTCTCAAGAAGGTCAATTGTTTGCACTAAAAGAACATCAAGACAAACTGCTTAATCTTGCTAAAGGGTCCGAGGAAGTGATAGACAAGTATACAGCACAAAAAGAAGAAGCCGTTTCTAAGCAAAAAGAACTTCAAGAGTCACTCAACGATACAGCTTACAGACTAGCTGAACGAACTGGAGAACTTAACCTTATTAGAAATAGAGTAACACAGTTAGAAGGAGAAAGAGGAAACTCAGAACATCTTGTAAATGAGAAGCTTAGACAGATTAAAGAACTGGAAGAAGTCATCTATCATAAGCAAGTACATATCAATAACATTGAAGGATTCTTAAGGCAAAAAGATGCCACTCTTTCTCAGATTGCAGGTAGAGCTGTTAATAATACACAGTCGCTTAAAACAATCCAATCATATACTCAAGGACTCAAAAACTCTCTGAGCTATAAACTTGGATTTGGCTTGACCGCTCCAGCAAGGTTAATAATGAATGCCTTAAATGGTGTCTCCAACAAAGGTGATGCACAAGTAAATGCAATTCTAAATACACAAGTCGAAGACTTACATATCCCTGATATTCCATTAGATATCGAAGCAGTTGATCCTTTAACGAATGATCAACCTGCAGAAGCGAAATCTAGCGGTTTAGTCACGTTAGAAGATCAATTCAAAAAAGATTTAGTCAGAGGATCGGTTCAACCGACTAAACCAGTTGTTCTCTTCATTTCTCCACACCTACCTGACTTTGATACAAGTAGTGGTGGTAGACGGGCAACATTGATGTTGCAGTTAATGGCAGAGGAATTTGATGTATATGTGTACACACTTGGTGATAAACAAAAGAAGTATATAGACAAGTTAAGTAGTGTAGGAGTGACAGTTGTCAAAGGACCACACCTATCAGAAATCGACATCAGCAATCATCAATATCCTGAGGTCAAGCTGCAACTTCCAAGAGTAGACGCCATCATTTACGCATGGTACACGACCTACTTCCAATCTAAGTACTTAATGCAGCTGTATCCTAAAGCAACCATCATTTTTGATAGCGTCGATGTTCACTGGATAAGAGAAGAAAGGCTCTTAGGTATAGATGAAAATCTCAGTAGAGACGGTATCAACCAAAACAAACTCAATGAAGTACATGCCTATAATCAAGGAAAGATTATCTGGGCTGTAACAGAAGAAGATAAGCAGAGTATTATTGAGGAAATTCCATCTGCAGATGTGAGAGTTGTATCGAATGTACACGATATCGCTGTGACTAAGTATGTTGATAATAAAAGGCATAATATTCTCTTCTTTGGTGGATTCAAGCATACGCCTAATATCTCTGCAGCTAAGAAGCTTTGCGAAGAGATACTGCCTGCTATCAGAAAAGAAGTACCAGAAGCAACAGTCGTACTAGCAGGATCACATGCTCCTGATGAAATTAGAAAATTGGGAGATTTACCGGGTGTAGACTTTAGAGGATTTATCGAGGACGAGGATCTAAATTCACTATATGATGATTGTACAATCACGATAGTTCCATTACTAGCGGGAGCTGGTATTAAGGGCAAGATATGCGAAGCAATCGCCCATAAGCTACCAATCGTCACCAATTCCATTGGTAACGAAGGGATAGAGTTGGAAAATGAAGTCAATGGTCTAGTCACAGATGACTATGATGAGATGGCTGAACTCGCAATCAAAGCGTTGAAAAGAGAATACGACTTCGACTTATTTACTGAAAGGGCTCAGAAAAAACTTCTCTCTTTAGTCGGGCCTGAAGAAGTGAAATCTCAGATGGTAGAATCTGTAGCTCCAATGGTCTCAGTGTGCATAGTCACATGGAATCGACTCAGCTTGATGGAGCGATGCATCGAATCCATCCAACGCAATACTAAGTATCCGAGGTACAGAGTACTAGCTTACTCTAACGGGTGTACAGACGGTACACAAGAATACCTAAAAGAAGTAGCTAAAGAAGATCCTAGGATCATTCCAATGCTATCTGATAAAAATGAAGTATTTGTTATTCCAAATAACAATATGATGATGGCCTTTCCTGAAGACGATGTAGTGCTTGTGAATAACGACACCTATCTCAATGAAGGTTGGCTAGAAGAGCTACAGAAGACCGCATACTGTAGAAAAAATACTGGAATTGTCGGCTCGAAGATTCTGTATCCTGATGGTACACTACAAGAATTTGGCTCGGAGTTGTATCAGAATTATTCAGGAAACAATATTGGTAAACACCAAAACCCACAAAATCCAGCATATCAATCTATCAAAGAGGTAGGCTATGTCTCAGGGTGTAGTATGTATATTACTAGGCATACACTGGATCAAGTAGGTGTTTTTGATATGCAATTTCACCCTTGCTATTGTGAGGATAGTGACTTAAGTTACTCTGCTTGGGAACAAGGAATCGAGACTGTGGTAACTCCATATTCGACAATCTATCACGATGAAGGTGGAACAAGTGGCACATCAACAGAAAGTGGATTCAAGGCATTCCAAGATGTTAATTTTCATAAGTTCTATCTCAAGCACAGAGGAAAAATAAACAGAATAAATTGGGGACTTGATCAGATTACAACTGATAAGATTGAAGAAGAACTCAGAACCCAATTCAGAAGTCAAGATGGTAGGTTAATCCTGAATGGGACACAATTGAACTTCACTTATTCTACTAAGCATCAATCAAACAAGATCAGATCTTATCGAGAGTATAAGAAGTATACCCATAAGATGAATAGTGTCTACAACAAGAGATTCATCATAGAAAAAAATCTCGTTGGAGAGCACGCTGGAGAATTTCACTATCATGCTTACAACTTTATAGATGATGCAATTAGTCCATACAGCATTTCAGACAATCGTGAGCATATTCACAGAGGGATCGGCATGCCTAACCTCAGGGACGAGCTCTACTGTGGTCACACTAAAACGAATAGTCGGTTGAGAGCTTTGCTTTTGCAAATGAATGATGAGCTAGGAGGAAAGAAACAATCTACCGTACTCTATAATGGTGTTAATGATGGGATAAGTGATTACATCAATCAAAGAGATGATATCAGTTTGACAAACTATGAGTGGGTAGACGATGTCAAAAGTTCTAAAAAGTGCACCTATACTGATCCAAGTAAAATGCAATTCAAAGATGAATCATTTGATATGATCATCGACACTGAACAATTGCACCTGATTCCAGATCATTTAGAGTCTCTCAAGGAGTCAGTAAGAATTCTGAAGCCTGGAGGAAAGATGTTAATGACTGTGCCATTCTTGAATTCACAAAAGAAAACTCAAGAACGAAGCATTATCACTGAAGAAGGCGAGCGGATTGACCTAATGAATCCGATTATGTTTAAACATACGTCACATAAGTTAGATAAAGTTTGCTACAGATTATATGGTTGGTCATTGATTGATGATTTGAAAGAAGCAGGATTTTCTGACGCATATGGTGCATTCTCATGGTCACTCTATCATGGTATACTCGGTATGGATATCCTCACAATAGTTGCACATAAATAACATGGAGAGAATCAATTATATACAGATCTATGGAGAAAGGAATTCGGGGACTAATTACCTTCACTTCCTCCTCGAGCACAATATCAAAAATATCGATGTTGGCTATAAATTTGGCTGGAAACATGGATTTGCAAAAGCAGATCAATTAAAAGAAAAGGTCAATGAAAAAGATTTAATTATCTGCCTATTTAAGGATCCTTACTCTTGGCTTGTCAGTATGCATGGTAAGCCCCATCATGCTCCACAATTATTAGGGTTGTCGTTTAGCGAATTTATTCGATCAGAGTGGGCTTGTTATCAAGGGGATAATTATGATACGAGAGATTTGAACATCAATCCTGTCAAGCCTGAAGAAGAAATGCTTTATGAACGGAATCCAGAAACTGGGGAACGATTTGACAATGTTATGCAACTACGTAGTGCCAAAATCAAACGCGTCAAAGAACTTCAAAAATTCTGGCCAAATATTCTTTATATGCAGTATGAAGAGTTGTTGATCAAACCAAGAGTAACAGTCTGTGATATAGCAGGAAAATTCAAAATGAAACTTAACGGACCTGTACAGTTGTCAAAAGGTTATTTTGGTAAAAACCCCAATAAAAAGTGGGACAGATCTGCTTACTATCAAGAAAAGCAGTACCTCAAGCACTATACTCAAGAAGATCTAGATTTCGTCAATGATCAAATTGATTGGCAATATGAAAATATCTTAGGTTATCACAAAATCGAAGAACTCTATGCAGTCTAAGTCAGAATATATATCTATCTGCATACCAACATATAATGGTGCTAGATACCTAAAGGAGACGCTAGATAGTGTCTTGGATCAGAGTTATATCTATAATGAAATACTTATAGTTGATGATTGCTCAAGTGATAATACTTTAGAGATTGCCCAGGAATATGCAAAGTATGATGACAGAATTTCTGTACATCTCAATTCTAAAAATCTTGGTCTTGTTGGCAATTGGAATCGTTGTATAGAATTAGCACAATATGATTGGATCAAGTTCGCCTTTCAAGATGATATTCTACTTACTGATTGTGTGCAAAATCTTTACGCTGCGTGCAAAGTGCATTCTACAAAGATGAGTCTATGTAATAGGCGCTATGTCACTGATAGTGATGCAGATCCAGCAATCAAGGGTTACATTCTGAACGATTTAGTAAAGCTCTCAAAATACTATGATGCCGATGCCTTTATTGATGCTGAGACATGTGCAAAGCTAGCTGGAGACCATGTGTTGATGAATATCTTCGGAGAACCTACTTCTCTCCTATTTCACAAGTCATTGATAAGCAAATATGGGACCTTCAATGAGGATATTGCTCAGATGGTAGACTATGAGTATGTGCTAAGAGTCGCATGTAATGAAGGAATGGCTTGGGTACAAAAACCAGGAGTCTTTTTTCGTATCCATGGCGGAAATCAGAGTAACATCAACAAAGGGGATGGACGGAGTGAAGCTAAGAGACTTAAAATAGAATACATTGATGCTGCACTTATGCTACATGATTTTGTTCATCTCGAGCATTACTCTGGACTAAGGAATCATGAAGAAGCTAATCGTATTCATCACGAAAAATATAAGGCAGAAATCCTCAAAGGTGTCGATCAGATTGGTATAGATAAATTGACAGATTTAGCGAAAGTTTATGCTGATGATTATCCAATGTTGACTGCAGATATCAAAACATACGGAGAAGAATTTTTAGCTTCTCGAAAAGCATAGTATGATAAACAATTCTGACTATGATGGTTTTGTATTTACTCACATACCGAAGTGTGGTGGGAGCAGCCTACGTAGATTGATTTTTGATTCTGCTATCGCATCAAATCTCACTAAAGGACAAATACATATCCCTGGGGAAGGAGGACTATCACACGATAAAAATGTCAGACAGCTTTCCGATGAAGAATTTGATGCTCTGAAGGTTCGTAAGATTAAAGTACTAGCCGACCACAGCAAACTTGATCCAGAGCTCTATCGCGAACTTGGAATGACGAATCCATTTATCATTACAGTATTTAGAGCCCCATTTGAGCGGTTTATCTCACACTATAATTTCTTCTATAAGAAAGTTGGCCATGGAAAGCTGAAGGGCAAGAATATTCAGTCACTCCCTGTAACACAATTAGAAAACATCATAAAGCGTCAAGCAAATGTGATGGCTGCCTACTTACTCAATGAATCACCAGGTCTTGACAATACAAAATTGCTCCTATCAAAACTACCTGAGATAGAGCAAACTATAAGGACAAGAGTCAATGTATTTGGCACTTTGGACGATGTTGAAACTTGTATCAGGATGATTGGCTCAGATAAACCAGATTGGCTCAAGTGGAATACTGAACTTGCACAAATTAACACCAACAAATACCAACTAGACTTCCCTGGAATAAAAAAGGTGAAGCAGCTATTTATAAAATATAATACACTTGATATCAAGCTATACCAATATATCAAAGCTCTTAAAAATCTTCGTTCACTAACACTCGACAATGCTTAATTATCACATCGATCAATCGACGATATGGAATGTCAGTGGATGGGCATTTGATAGCAATCAGCTCAATAAATCTGCAGATATAGAAGTCTATATCAATGGAAAGTCTATTGCCAAGCAAATTGCCAAACAAAAGAGACCAAAACTAAAAACTAACAAAAAACATCCAACGGGTGAAGCAGGATTCTCAATCAACCTTGGAGATAAGATTAAAGGAAAGTCTGGTGATATCCTGACTCTCAACATCAATGGCAAGCAAGTAGAAGAACGACCACTCATAATACCAAAGACTAAACAAGCTAATAATGTCCAATCTGTTATTATCGTAGGACAAGGTAAGTCTGGTACATCCAAACTTACTTATGTGGTGAATTCTGGAATGCCAACAAATACTGAGATTCACTTTGAACCGAAAGGCATAAAAGGATTACCTAACATAGGAATGCATAAAGAGTTATTGGGTAAGTTGCCAATGATCAATAAATCTCTGTATGGCCCTAATCAGTCGGTGAAGTTCGGAGCGATATCACAACTCTATGATCGTAAAATTTGGATACTCAGAGATCCTAGAGATCGTGTCGTAAGTTTGATGCTCTATCGTTGGTTCAAAGGTCATAATCCTGATCCAGTGAAGTATAAAAAAGCTCTCGATCTGGTCAAGCGAAAAGAAGCTGACCCAACAAGTGTCAACATTACACAAATTTGGAATCTTATCTATGCTCCAGGTATGTATGCAGTCAAACTGAAAGAAGAATATCTCAAGCTAGACAACATCTTATCTAACTTAGACAAGACTTGGCATATTCTATCATATGAAAATATGATAGATGGTAAACTCTCTGACCTCAACACTTATCTAGGATTTGATACAAGTCTCGACGAGGAGGTTCCTGATAAACTTAATCGTGTTGTCAGATCAAAAGGGTATGGTAACTGGAAAAACTGGTTTACTTCAGAAGATGTCAGTTTCTATCAACCTATCTTGGGTGACTTTATCAGTAAATACTGTCCAATTATAGATGATTGGACATTAAATCCTAAACAAGAAATCGATCAATCTAAGGGATCACAATACATGCAAAAATTATTCACCGGAAAATAACAGTAGCTAGTGGTATTTAACAACGATATCTTATTTATCCATATTGGTAAGACTGGTGGAACATCAGCAGCAAAATATTTGTGTTCTACACTTAATGGTCCTGTCTATAATGTAGTCCCAAAAGGTGCACAAGAGATTCAGTATGGTCATGAGACTAACCTAATAGGTCAGAGACATGCTATACTTGAAGAAGCATTAGCATTTACAAAGAAGCACAGCAATTTAGGATTGAAGGATTTTAAAAAAGTCATCGCTGTTATTCGTAACCCTTACAATCTTGAGATCTCGTTATTCAATTACTACAAAAGACTCATCGAGAATAATCCTACAATCTTAGATGGAGCTCCTAAAAGAAAAGAAATCATATTACAAGATGATTTCGCTGCCTTTGTCAAGGGTAAGTTCTACCATCGCAATGGCATCCACATTAAGAAGTATGTCAGTCTTGATGGGAAGATTCCAAAAAAGGTAGAGGTTATAAAGTTCGAAGAGATGACCGATCGGTTTATAGAATTAGGATCACAATTCGGTAACGGGAATGCTGACTTTCCCCACTTGAATAAGACAAAGCCGGTAGACGTCACTAACTTTGTAACTAAAGAGTTGGAACCAATCCTATATAGAAAGTATCGATGGGTATTCGAATATGGAAATTACTCACGATTACATTTCTAATAATACAGAGCTGATTGTCTGAATTTTAAATCGATAATTCATAAACTCTATGCTATTGCAATAAAAAATAAAGACTAAACAACTTATGAAAACCTACCTCCACCTTGGTGTACATAAAACCGCTTCTACTCTCTTGCAGAAGTCTATACAGATTAGTAAAACCAAGGAGTCTGGGGTCTACCCTATTGTAAGAGATACACATTATATATTAACCAATACTTTAAGAAAATACTTAAAAGGTACATTAGAAGTCGAAGCTGCTAAAAGATTATACGACAAAGTAACAAAAGATGCTAAGACACAAAATGCCTCATCTATTTTATTGTCAGATGAAAATTTACTTGGTGACCCAGCGAGTATTCATATAAAGAGAAATAATCCAACCCTATTTTACCCAAACCTAAGAAACAGATTGGACAATCTCAAAAGAGTTATTGGAAACGACTTTCATACTGTCATTTATACGAGACAACAAGAAACTCTTTTTAGAAGCCTTTACCTCGATGGGCTTAAGTACTTTAGATATCATTATTCACTAGAAGAGTTTACAGCTCAATGTTTAAATGCGAACTTTAGATTTGACAAACTAGCAATGAACTTTGACTCTCAAAAACTAACGTTGATCCCATTTGAATCTATTAAAGAAGGAACAAACTCTTTTGTAAAGAACTTTTGGGAAGCTATTGGGCACGGTGACTGTGGGATAACACCTGCGGTAGCAACGTTAAATAAAGCAATCCCTGACATTCAAGCTAACTTATGTAGAAAAATCTCAGTTTTATCTCTTAACAAAGAAAAAAAAAATGAGTTGCGAAAATGGTTAAGTACCATGCCAGAGCTACCTACTACTGAATCAAAAATTGTACTTTCACCAACGGTTATTCAATCGATTAGAGACCACTATAAGGATGACATCACCTACCAATAATGTAATTAAGATTTTCCAATTTTGGAATACTAAAAAAGTACCAGGAGAAGTCGAACGGATGATGAGAAGTTGGAGGAATCATCCTAATTACAGACTACAACTCTACAGCTACCCAAAAGCCAAAGCTTTCATCAAAAGAAACTTTGACGAACAAGTATTTGATGCATTTTGTCAATGCCGACTTCCTGCAATGCAGGCAGATTTCTTCAGATATTGTGCTTTATATCAATACGGAGGAATGTATGTAGATGCAGATATCAAACTAGGTGATGGCAAATTCGATGACTTGAACGAGTTGATTCAATCCTCAGAAAACGGACTGATTATGACACGTGAAAAAGCGATTGCAAATGATGTTATCTTTATCAGAAAACCTAAGAGCCCTTTAATTAAATATGTAATTGAGAAAGTTATCAGCAACATCGAAAACAAAGTAGCAAATAACGTGTGGCAAGTCACTGGGCCTGGTATTATGTCAACACTTTACAAGGATGGCTCTCCAAAAGAAAAAGCACTCTTCGAGCCCCATCGTGTTGAAAGCTACAAAATCATTCGAAACATCGTAGAGTTTAAGTGGAATCTCAATTATAAGGAAGGAGATGGTCATTGGACTTCAGCCCAGGAAAGTCAATCCATTTTCAAGTATCAACATACCAAGACCAAGCCAAAAGTATTTTGTATCGGTTTCAATAAGACTGGGACTAGTAGTCTTCATGCTTACTTTCAACATCATAAACTTAAGTCGATGCACAATCTCATTTGGCAAGAGGCGACTCACTACCTTGGCCCAAAGAGATTGGAGACCTTTCTACGCCAGTTTGATGCCTACTCTGATGGAGAAATGGCAAACATCGAACGAGTCTATGAACTCTATCCAGATGCATTCTATATCCTCAATGTCAGAGAACTTGATAGCTGGGTAAAATCTAGGATAAAATGGCTTCACAGAGCTTATCCGAACCAAGTAAATGGCCCAATGGGACAAGACTACAGAGCACTAGGTGATAAGGCAATCTCTACTTGGGTTACAAGAAGAAATTCGTATCATCAGTATGTGATAGACTATTTTAAAAAGTATAATGGGAACCTACTCATTGTCAATATCTGCTCTGATCAAGATTGGGTAGCGAAGTGTGATAAATTCCTAGGGCTTACAACTGGCAAAGAGGTTGACTTCCATAGTAATAAGCAAGTCTACAAGCAGATGTCCGAGGAGAAGAAAACCTTCCTAGACAAACACTTCGTGGCTGCAATAGAAGAACTAAAAGTGATCTGTGATGCAAAAGAGATCAGTCAAGAGAAAGTTCTCAATTCTATTGAACCTCTTTCGGATCCTTATCCAATTAGAGTAAACCTAAAGCACCTAGTGAGAAAGAGATTTAAATAAATAGAATGAAGATTACAAAAAGAACATTGAAAAATTTTGACTATTCAACAAGGTCAGAATTTATCGTTCAATTCCTTGATAATATTGCCAAATTTGACCTTACTGATGGTTATTCAAGAAAGTGGTTTCTACCTAGATATGATTTTGGTAAAATCCATGAGCCATTGATGGTTAAGTTTATGTGCCGAATCCTAGAGTCTGAGGATATATTTATTGATCTTGGAGCTCATATTGGGTACTTTTCTATTCTAGGTGCAATGTTATGTAAGCAGGTCTTTGCCTTTGAAATTGATGATAATTGTATCCCAATTATTCAAAGACAGATTGACTACAACTCACTTAAAAATGTCGAAGTAATCAATAAGGCTGTATCAAACACAACAGGAGAAAAACTCAAAATTTCAATATTTGATCAACCCAATACAACTCTTTCAATTCGTCATAATCCAAAAAAGGCAAACTTTAAATTAGTGGAAACTACTTCATTGAGTGATTTTTGTAGAGCGAAAAAAATCAAGCCAACTCTGATTAAAGTAGATATTGAAGGAGCTGAATATCAAGCTCTACTTGGTATGGAAGAGCTCATGAAATCTTCAGAAAATTTAAAAATATTACTTGAAGTCCATCCAAGACAGCTCAAAGCCACTTCAGCAAATTCTAAAATGATTGTAGATTTTGTAAATGACATTGGGTATAAAACGCATTTCTTCGGATCACATAGAAACGGACCAAATAAAGCAAAAAAGATTGTTAACCCTTCAATGCTTTTGACTGAGAACACGATGTTTCTTATCAAGAGATAAATCAATTAAGGCTTACCATGCTTAACAACAATTCAATTCTTTACTACGAACTTCAAAAAACTGGTTGTACATATGTCAGAAGTATTTTGCTTTCTGATAAGAATAATGGATTTATCGAAGATGGCAAATATAATGGCTATACTCAATTAGCTCAAGACATTAAATATCAATTTGACTCTCTACTCAAAGTAGGTAATATCCGTAATCCATAGGATTGGTACGTATCACTATGGGCATATGGCTGCCAAGGAGATGGAGGATTTAAATCTAGAATTAAAAGAGATTCAAATGATTTATCAAATTTGATAAACAAGAGAATTACCAAAATTTAGTACTCAGAAATGAAAATTAGATGAAGACATTCAATATTTACTAAAGCAATACGGATTAAGCAGCAACTATACAAAATGACGAAAACCAACTCCAGTAGGAGAAAGCCTTATCAGTACTACTATACTGCAAAAAGTAGAAACATTGTTGCTGCAAAAGAAGCACTTATTATAAGAAAACACAACTATTCATTCTAAGATATGCTGTTCAACTCAATAGAATTCATATTATTCCTTCCCGCAGTCTTTATCTTGTTTTGGTTTGCATTCAAACAATCACTTAAACTACAAAATCTTTTATTGATCGGAGCCAGCTATCTCTTCTATGGTTGGTGGGATTGGAGATTTTTAGGCTTGATCATTATCAGTTCTATCCTTGATTATTTACTTTCCCAAGGAATAGATAATGCAGACTCTCAGAGTCGAAAGAAACAACTGCTTTGGGTCTCAGTCCTAGTTAACCTCGGAATACTTGGATTCTTTAAATACTTTAACTTCTTCGTAGATAGCGCAGCTGACATGCTCAACTTATTTGGTATGGAGGCAGACTTTATCACATTGAATGTTTTGCTTCCTGTAGGCATTAGCTTTTATACCTTCCAAACATTAAGTTATACAATAGATGTGTATAGAGGAGAAATCAAGGCAGAGAAAGAACTCTTTGCCTTCTTTGCCTATGTGGCATTCTTTCCTCAGTTAGTAGCAGGACCGATAGAGAGAGCTAAGAACTTTCTTCCACAATTCTCAAAACCTAAGTCATTTAAGTATGACTATGCTGTAGATGGCTGCCGCCAAATGCTCTGGGGATTTTTTAAGAAGGTTGTCATTGCAGATAGTTGTGCCCCGTATGTAGATATGATCTTCTCTGATCCAGGCAACTATAATGGACCAACCCTACTTTTAGGTGCTGTCCTGTTTGCTTTCCAAATCTATGGAGACTTTTCTGGTTATACGGATATCGCAATAGGTACGGCAAGACTTTTTGGCTTTGACTTGATGCGTAACTTTGCCTATCCTTACTTCAGTAGGGACATCGCAGAATTTTGGAGAAGGTGGCACATCTCACTCTCGTCATGGTTCAAAGACTACCTTTACTTCCCTATAGGAGGATCGCGAGGAGGTAAGTCTAAAACCATCAGAAATGTCTTCGCCATCTTCTTGGTAAGTGGATTTTGGCATGGTGCTAACTGGACTTTCGTTGTCTGGGGTGGACTCAATGCTCTCTACTTCTTACCATCACTCCTGATGGGTAAAAACAGAAACAACTTAGCCACAGTCGCTGAAGATCGCAAATGGGCAAACGGCAAAGAAATCCTACAAATGGGATCTACCTTCTTACTGACATGCCTCGCTTGGGTCTTTTTCAGAGCTGAGAGTGTTGGCCATGCTCTCAGTTACCTCTGGCATATGGTCAATCCAATGCAGTGGGGAGACAAAATGGGTGGCTTATATGATTTTGCTCTGATTGCTTTGACTGGATTTATCTTCCTTCTGATATTAATCGAATGGTTCAAAAGAAGAGAACAACATGGTCTTGCCAATCTTAGCACAAATCAATTCGTTAGATATCCAGTCTACTTACTCTTGATCTTTACGATCCTTTATCACTGGGGATCAGAACAAGAATTTATTTATTTCCAATTTTAATCTTCAACTCAACAATATTGACAACCTCAACTATTACAAAGCAAACTCTCTTCGTCGCTGGATGTGCTAGATCAGGCACTACAGCGATGACAAGGCTACTCAATAGCCATGAAGATATCTACGTAGGCACAGAGATATTTAGGTCAGAATTTTCCGCAAAGTCAGACACATTTAACAAGGAACTATTTCTTACCGAAAAATACCAAGGTAAGTTAGCAGAGCACAAAAGCTCACCAACTACACTACAATATATAGGTGATAAATTTCCAAGCTACTATATTAATTACGAATTACTCTTTGATAGATTCGAAGGTGTCAAAGTGATCTTTATATTCAGAAATATTTTCGATGTTGCTCAAAGCTACAAGGCTAGAAAAATACATCCCACAAACCCATGGAAAAAAGGCGTACGCCGAGCTGTGAAGGAATGGAACGATTCTTTAGATTTAACAATTCAACAAATCAAAGCCGGTCAAAACATCACGCCAGTTTGCTATGAAAAAATACTTTATAAACCAGACAAAACATTAACCAACCTACTCCAATTAAAGCCAAGTCAACAATTTAATCAGTACTACAAAAAAGTAACAAGAGACGCTGCCAAGATTGAATCACAGAGAGTTAACATCCTCGACAACAAAGAAAAGCTTTGGATTATGGAGAATGCAAGATTTGATCTCTACAAAGCACTTTTAGAATTGACCACTTAAGACCTATGAAAACATTCCTAACTAAAATAGTACTTGTATTGGGTGTATTGCTTGTAATCAACTGGAGTGTAGGTCTACTCCTACCCGCGGTCTATGGGAATGAAGTCATCTTGGATAAGTATTACAAGATGCAAGTGGAAAAAGATATCAATACAGTATTCCTTGGTACATCGAGGATACATTGCCATATAGAT
>CALISO010000019.1 GCA_938041445.1 uncultured Saprospiraceae bacterium | reverse complement strand
GAACGGACATTTAAGCCAATGCTCAAGCCCCGCAAAGGTGTACCAAGTATCAAAGGTAGACTTGCGGTATTCTATGATAAGAATCCAATGGAAACATCTGGCTATGCCGCCATCATTGCAGATGTGATGGAGGAAGACGTCTTTTATACTCCATACTACAATGGAAACAATAACGATCATGTCAAAATAGAAAATGACTTGATGCATGTCTACTACCAAAATGAATGGCACCCGATCAGAGCAGCATTTCGCTATGTGACTCAGAAACCGTGGAACAGACTTCCAATCAAGTCAAAAACTAAGATTCTCAACCCCATTATCTCTTGCCTTGCTGGTGGAAGAAACAAAATGGTCGCAGCCAAAGCTTATGACATTTATAATACAGAGATAGAAGGCTACGGACTTAAGATTAATACTCCTGAAACAATATGGGATGTCAATAAAGCTGAGATCCCACTTTGGGTGCTTAAGATGGGTGGACAGGCAGTCGTAAAAATTCCTTATAGCAACGCTGGTCAAGGTGTCTTTACGATTACTAATCAAAGTGAATTAGATGCCTTTATGGAGTTAGAAATCGAATATGAAAAATTTATCGTTCAGAGCTTAATCGGCAATTATAACTGGTCGTCAACAAGCTCCTATGGTAAGTACTACCATGTAGGCACAATCCCTAATACTAAGGGAGAAACTTACGTTACAGATCTCAGAATGATGCTCAGTAGTACCGAACAGGGAATTCGTCCGCTCTGTGTCTATTCAAGACGAGCTGAAGCACCACTTGCTGACGAATTGGTAAGTGGAACAGACAGCTGGGATATGCTGGGGACTAATCTCTCAATCAAGGAAGGAGATAACAAATGGAGTTCAGATACTAATAGACTTATGCTGATGGATCGCAGAGACTTTAATAAACTCGGTCTTGGTCTAGATGATTTGATAGAAGCATACATTCAAACGGTGTTGTCTACTATCGCAATTGATAAGATGTGTAAAGCCCTTTTTAATAGTAAGGGTGCCTTCAGAATGAAACTCTTTAAGTCATTGAATAATGACCCTACATTACTGGACGAACTGATGGGCTGACAATGAAAATGTATAAAACACTTGTACTGACTGATCATAGTGGTCATAGTGACCAAAACTCAATCTATGCTATTCTACAAGAAATGCTACTGCACCCACAATGTCAACTTATCGATGTCGCAAGTCGAGGACTTCCGTCAAATAACACGTTTTTCCAACAATTGCAAATTGATACTCTAAAGGGCACAACAATAGGCTCTGACTTCAATTACACTGCTGATGGCCGTTGTTATGTTAAAGATCTTAGACTACTCAATGTTAAAGATTACGACCTACTTTTCTTAAGATTACCGAGACCGATTGCTGATGAGTTTCTCCTTTGGATTAGTGAGGTGTTTTCTCATTCAGTAATCATCAATCATCCTATGGGAATCATTGCCACGAGCAATAAGAAATTCTTATTAAACTTCCCTACAGTCTGTCCAGGTATTAGACTTTGCACAAGCATAAAAGATGTGATGCACGAGGTCTCCAATTACCCAATCGTTCTCAAACCTTTGAAAGAATATGGTGGCAGAGGATTGTTGAAAATCAATTCACAAGAACTTGATGACGGCAGTACTATACACCAAACAAAAGAATACTTAAAAACAATAGAACATCAACTCACCAGTGATGGCTATCTCTCTATGAGATTTCTCAAAAATGTTACTCAAGGCGATAAACGCATCCTAGTTGCTGATGGAGAAGTTATGGCTGCATCACTAAGATTGCCAGCAAAGGACTCCTGGCTCTGCAATGTAGCTCAAGGCGGCACTTCAATACCAGCACAGGTAACAGAAGCTGAGCTAGATATCGTAAAAAAAATAAAACCTTACCTCCAAGACGCAGGTATCTTTATGTATGGAGTCGACACTCTAGTAGATGATGATGGCCAACGTGTGCTTTCAGAAGTAAACACTCTGAGTATCGGAGGTTGGCCTCAAGCTGAGGAACAGACTGGTCTGCCTCTCATCAACACAATGATTAAAAAATTATTCCAATATGCTGATAGACAAGAACATCCCAATCATCACGGACTTTAACCTGGAAGATACTCCTCGTGGCAGTAGAAAAGATTATTGGTTGAAAATCATCTCTGATGGCTTTGCGAATCCGGTATGTATCCCACTTATGGTTATGCGAGGAATCAAAGATGGGCCAGTACTTGGAATCACTGCAGCAGTTCATGGGAATGAACTTAATGGAATATCAGTAATTCAGCGATTATTTAACGAAGTCAGCGATGAAGAGCTTTGTGGAACCATCGTTGCTGTGCCAGTTGTCAATGTACCAGCATTTATCAGAAAGAAGAGACGATTCAACGATGGTGTAGATATCAATCATATCATGCCAGGCAAGGAAGATGGGAATGTCAGTCAAGTCTATGCCTATAGATTTATTAAGAGATTTATCACCCACCTTGACTACCTGATGGATCTCCATACGGCGAGTACAGGTAGGGTCAACAGCTACTATATCAGAGCAGATATGGAGATAGAAAGTGTACAGCGAATGGCCATCTTACAAAATGCCGATATCATCGTACATAACCCTCCTTCTGATGGTACTCTACGTGGTGCAGCAGATGATCTAGGTATCCCAGCGATTACGTTGGAAGTAGGAAACCCGAGCACATTCCAGAAGAAACTCATCAGGTCAGGTGTTGAAGGTGTACATAATGTCTTATGTGATCTTAAGATGATAGAAGATGAAATCACGGAACCTGTAAAAAAAACAGTACTCTGTGAAAAAAGCTATTGGATCTATACAGATACTGGAGGGCTTCTGAGCATACACGTAGACCTACGCCAGCTAGTAACTAAGGGTGAGCTACTTGCAACATTAAGAGATGTATTTGGCAATATGGTAAAAGAGTACTTTGCACCTGAAGATGGCATCGTCATTGGTAAAAGCATCAGTCCAGTCAATCAATCCGGAGGAAGAATCTTACACTTAGGAATTATCAAATAAATGGAATATTATGACGCAAAAACTTAAGGTCATCAAAGACTATGACAAACTCTCGGATGTAGAAATTGAACAAATCAAACTAGTATACCCTCTCGGATTTAAAAAACACTTAGTGGAGTTTAACGGTATAGATGGCGTCAGAAGAAAAGGGCTACCTCTTGAGACAGAAGACAAATACTACCTCATCCGAATGACTGAAGAAAAAGCGATCTATATCATAGACCAAGATGATGACTATGATAAAGATGGCAAGTTGAAGTCAAGTGTCAAAGATGAACTAGAAGAAAAACACGATGATGAAGATTTCCTAAATGACTACAACAGCAACTCAGACAACGACCTTGGCTCTTTAAATGAAGAAGTAGCCGACGATGATCTATAATTTATTTTAATTCAAAAACTGTACTATCAGAAATAATGAAAAACACATATTTTGATCTCATAGATCAGAGTTTCTACTTTCCCCAAGAGGGTTTTGACCTGAAAGACGGTTACCTTACCTTTTATGGTGTTTCTCTAAAGTACCTCATCGAAAAATATGGTACTCCTTTCAAACTGATGTATCTACCTCGTATCGGAGAACAGATAAAGCGAGCTTGTAATCTCTTCAGAAGAGCCATCAAAAAACACAACTATCAAGGCAAATATTACTATGCCTACTGCACAAAATGTTGTCACTTTTCACATGTGGTGAAGTCAGCAGTTAGAGAAGGCATTCAACTAGAGACATCTTCGTCATTTGACATAGATCTAATCTATAAACTCCTCAAAGAAGGCGAAATAGACAAGAACATTATTATCATTCACAATGGATATAAGACAGAGGATTACCTACAGAAAATCACTAGGCTTAATGAGGATGGATTCTACAACTCTATTTTGATCTTAGATTCTAAACCAGAACTGCAAAGAGTAAAGCGATATGCTAAGCACTTGAAGAATCCCTTAAAGATTGGCATCCGAATGGCTATCGACGAAGAACCTCAGACCGCCTACTACACTTCTAGGTTAGGGATTCGTGCAAATGAAATTTTGGACTTTTACGAAAATGAAATAAAAGGAGATGTATCCATCAGTCTGAAAATGCTTCACTTCTTTATCGATTCAGGGATCAAGGACACGATGTATTATTGGGGAGAATTCCAAAAAGCGATGAAGCTCTTTGTCGATCTAAAACAGCGGTGTCCAGAGATGAAGGCAATCGATCTAGGTGGAGGATTTCCGATTAGAAACAATCTTGGATTTGACTATGATTATGAATATATCATCAATGAGTTTATCAGTAATATTTCAACTGCTTGCAGAGAAGCAGACATTGAAGAACCAGACATCTTTACAGAATTTGGCAAGTATACCGTTGGCGAAAGTGGTGCGACTATATTTTCAGTTTTAGAACAGAAAGCACAAAACGACGCAGAGATGTGGTACATGGTAGACAATAGTCTTATGAACACGATTCCAGATGCATGGTCGATCAACGAAAAATTTATAATGCTACCAATTAATAAATGGCACAATGAATATACGAAAGTCAATATTGGAGGAATTAGCTGTGATCATTCTGACTACTATAACTCTGAGGATATGAACCAACAATTGATGCTGCCAAAGTACCCAGAGGATGACAAAGAACCTCTCTATGTGGGTTTCTTCCATACCGGAGCTTATCAAGATTCTATTAGTGGATACGGTGGTATTAAGCATTGCTTGATTCCAGCTCCGAAAATGATCATTATAGATAGAGATCCTTCTGGAAATTATGTCGACAAGGTTTACCGTAATGAGCAAACAGTTGATGAAATGCTAGATATTTTAGGTTACTAACAAACAACGATAATCAAATGAAAACATTCGCAGGCATAGAAAAACAATATGCCAATAAAGACACTGCTAAGATCTACCTTCAATCAATCCCATATGATGGAACGAGTACTTGGGGCAAGGGAGCTGATAAGGGCTTTGTAGCATTTATGAATGCCGCCGAAAATATGGAACTCTACGACATCGAAACTGATACCGAAGTATATAAGCAAGGCATCTATCTCTTAGAAGAAGCGCCGAAGTTTCTTACACCTGAGCAGATGTTTGATTACACATACAAAAACACAAAGAAACTATTATTTGACAACAAATTTCTGACGTTTTTTGGAGGAGAACATAGCATCAGCATTGGACTTATCAAAGCTCATTATGAATACTTTGATGATCTGACAGTACTACAAATAGATGCCCACGCAGACTTAAGACCCAACTATAATGGGACACCCTACAATCACGCTTGTGCTCTCTATGATGCAAGCAAAAATTGCAACTTAGTTCAATTTGGAATAAGGAGTATGGATGTTTCTGAAAAGGACAATATGAATTACAATAATGTTTTCTTTGCTGATGAAGTAAATTATGACAACTCTTGGGAAGAAAATGCCTTAGATGCTATGACCGAAAATGTCTACATCACCTTTGACCTCGATGCATTTGATCCTTCGATTATGCCAGCAACCGGAACTCCAGAACCAGGAGGATTGGACTGGTACCAAGCTACAAATTTCCTTCAAAGTGTATTCGAAAGTAAAAATGTTGTTGGCTTTGACATTGTAGAACTAGCACCCATAGAAGGGCATCATGCTTCACAATTTTTAGCAGCCAAACTCTACTACAAAATGCTCTCATACAAATTTGCTTAAACCTCATCAATCAACAATCATGACTAAAGGACCAGTATCCCAATTTATAGAACACCACTACCGCCATTTCAATGCAGCTTCATTGATAGATGCTGCTAAGGCCTACGAAGACCAATTAGCCTTAGGAAATAAAATGATGATAACTCTCGCTGGTGCAATGAGTACTGCAGAGCTAGGATTATCCTTAGCGGAAATGATTAGACAGGACAAAGTACACATCATTACTTGTACAGGTGCTAATTTAGAGGAGGATGTCTTCAACCTCGTGGCGCATAACCATTACAAGCGTATCCCTAATTACAGAGACCTTTCTCCTGCAGAAGAGAAAGAACTCCTAGATCAGCATTTCAATAGAGTAACAGATACTTGCATCCCAGAAGAAGAAGCAATGCGTAGAATAGAAGACCACCTATTCAACGCTTGGAAGAATGCTGATGAAAAAGGTGAAAGATACTTACCTCATGAGTACTTCTACCAAATCTTACTGAGCGGAGAGTTAGAAGATAAGTACCAAATCGACCCTAAGGACAGCTGGTTACTAGCTGCCGCTAAAAAGAATATCCCAATCATAGTTCCTGGATGGGAAGACAGTACCTGCGGTAATTTCTTTGCCTCATACTGTATAGAAGGCAAGTTGTCCCCGAGTACAATGAAAAGCGGAATTGAATATATGATGATGTTGGCAGACTGGTATCAACATAATGGTGGAAATAATGGCGTAGGATTCTTTCAACTAGGGGGCGGCATCGCTGGTGACTTCCCAATCTGCGTTGTCCCAATGCTACATCAAGACCTAGAATTAGACCACATTCCTTGTTGGTCTTACTTCTGCCAAATCAGTGATAGCACAACTAGTTATGGGTCATACTCTGGAGCAGTACCAAATGAAAAAATCACTTGGGGAAAGCTAGAGATTGATACTCCTAAATTCATCATAGAGTCGGATGCTACAATTGTTGCACCCTTGGTATTTGCTTGGATATTGGGATTATAGCTGATTTAAACCATACATCAATTAAAAAAATAAGCAACATTCCGGGAGTTCTACGCCTCTATTTAAAACCTTACGATAACTCAATCAAACCTTATGCAGAATCTTTTCTACGTACCTTGCAACTGTAATTCGGATCTGACATAAGATATGTAAGTCAGCATTTTAAAAAAAATTAGTCTTCAATTCTCAACACCATATCACTATGCTTAGATTCTCATTCTTATCGATACTCTTCATTTTTATTGCACAACTTTCCACAGCTCAGGAAACCACAATTCTTGCAACAATTGGGGAAGGATCTCCTGTCAATGCTGCTGGCGTCGGACAAACGTTCTTTGGCCAAAAGATGAGTGACGGACTACTCTACTTTAGAGGATCCTCCAATGGACTTAGAAATTCTATCTGGCGTACTGATGGTACTGTTGCTGGCACGAATAGAGTACTTCAAGAAGAAAGCGAGTTCGGAAGCGACTGGGGTCAAATCATTATCTACGAAGATGGATTCTTGATAGATGAAGACAATGTGTGGAAGCGTCTTGCAACTGGTAGCAATCAACTTGTAGACATCCCTAATATGCCTGACGAGAATATTGAGAAATTTAGTCAAGCAACAAACGGCACATACTACTTCACAACCGAAAGAAATGACCAACTCATCCTATTCAAGGCTGACGCAGGGTTTGAAAATGTAACAGAAATTGGTGAAGCACATCCAGAAAGTTTCACAGTCCTTGTTGAAGGTGGCAATTACGGAGCAATCGTTTTTAACGACAATTCTTTTCAAGATAATTTTCCTAAAATTTACCTTGAGGCGACTAATGAACTGATGGATTTGTTAGTCTATTTAGAATCTTTAGGATTATCAGTAGGCGATTTTACTAGAGCGACGTTATATGATGACTTCTTATTCGTCTCATATAGAGACAATAACAACTTCTTCACTGACAAAGTGATTGATATGTCTACTAATGAAGTAGCAGACTTTGACTTCATCAGAGAACCACAACATATCCTTCCATATCAAGATGATCTATTGATAGTTTCTAACAATGCATTGATCAGATTCAATACACAAGATTTGACATTTATAGAAGTCTATGACAGCACCTATCCATTTTCTCCAAGCTTGATTTTTCAAGATAAGCTCTATGTGGAAGTTGGAAATTCAACGATCAGTATTTTGGAGTTGGACTTGGCAGATAACACAACAAGATTGCTCCCTGATAGTAACATTGGTGATTTCTTTTACAATAGTAAGTTTCTAGAATATGAAAATGAGTTTTACTACATATCTGGCGATCAACACCAATTACTTAATAAATATGACTTTGGAAATAACGCATCAATAGTGATAGACACATTATCGACTAACACAGGAGCCACGGTAGAGCATGCACTAGAGGATGTTGAAGGTAATTTAGTCATCAGTAGGAGACCCGAGCCTATCCCACACGAACTCTATGTTCTAGGTGATGGTGGTGTGATGTCTTCAATAGAAGAAGAATCACACAAGACACTAGACATCTATCCTTCTATTACCCAACAAAACATATTTTTTCCAGCAGATGCAGTTGATGGTTTCATTAGCGATTATGAGGTCATTATATTCACATCTGAAGGTAAGATTGTATCAAATTTCTCTTTATTGGATAATGGAATCAATGTTGGTAATTTACCACAAGACTCCTATTATGGAATCTTGAACAGCATAGACAAAAGCTTCAACTTTAGGTTTATTAAGATTGATTAGCCGCTGCTATGTTGAATCTCTAAATTCTTGGGTTCAATAATTGACAATATCCTTTAGGGATTTGAATCTAAGCTTCTTTTAGCTCATAATCTAGATCTAACCTATCCATATTCGACCTATATTTCTATTGGATATTATAAATCGATTGTGAAGAGTCATAACTAATTTAGGTTAATAATAATGACAATGTAGTAGCATATGTATTCTTTAGGACTCAATCTCGGCGAATACGATATAACATAACGATAAAAACTTATATTATTACATCACCATTTCTCTATACAGAACACCTACCTTAAAAGTTATAGTACAAAGATTATGATACGCCTACTGACAATATTAATGCTATTTGCGGGCATTATACCATTTTGTTTTAGTCAACCTCAACCGTGTGGGGCTAACCCAACTATGGCACCATCATGCACTGAAGCATGCGTGATTTGTGACATAGATGGTTTTACAGGCACTAATAACTTGCAGAGTAATGACAATGCTTTCGGTGGGTTTTGTAGCTACCCTGACAACGTCCATTATGTTGCATTTATAGCAGGTAGTTCTTCACTGAGTATTCGCATCGATTTATCTAATTGTAATAATGGTTTTAGTGCTTTGGATCTCGGATTTTACGAAAGTCTTGACTGTGAAAATTATACTGCAATTACTAACTGCTATGATGATCTGCTTAATGGGGAATTTGCAATCTTTGATGCCACAAATCTGAATATTGGCCAATACTACTATCTCGTTATGGATGGCTCTGCGGGTGCTGTTTGTGATTGGACTTTCACAGTATTATCAGGTAGTACTGAAGTAAGCGACCTTGATCAATCTGAATCACCTCAAGTCCCTATTCTCATCTGTGAGGATCAAGAATTTTCAGTGAGTATCAATCCGCAAGTTGGTGCTTCTTTTTTTAGTTGGTTCTTGGATGGAAGTCTCATTAGCAACAGTTTACAATTTAACTACACCATTTCTGAAGCAGGAGATTACAACCTGTGCTTTCAGGAAGCCAACCCATGTGATGAAGCAGAACTTAGCTGCCGTATCATTACTGTTCAACCGAGAATCCAACACGATACTACCATCATCATTTGCGAAGGCGACAGCATCCTATATAATGGGTTGACCTACCTATCTAGTGGCATCTATCCTGACATACTTATACCTGACGATAGTGGTCTTGGATGCGATACAATAGCTCAGCTCAATTTGGATTTTGGTACAGTATTCGAGGGAGATGACGACTATTTTATTTGTGATGGTGACACGTTAAACCTTAACGGCCAACAACATTTTGAAACTGGAATATACGATCATTTTTTATTGACAGATAAAGGCTGTGATAGTATAGTACATGTGTTTTTTACTGCTGTAATCTGCAATATGGAGGGGATATCTGACAGTCAAGATCTACTTTGTTATGGTGATGGAGCCACAGGAGCATTTACATTTCAAATCACTTCTGGTACACCTCCTTTCAACTATAGTTGGGTCAAAATATTTGAAGAAGACGAATACTTTGGTTCTGGTACTCTATCTTCTGACTTTGAAGACATTACTGTTAGCAATGTCCCAGCAGGTTCCTACCTAATAACTGTGGATGATGGATTTGGTAATTTCACAATCATTTCCGCAGAAGTAGTTGAGCCAGCAGTAATTGAAAGTACATTGACATCCACTGATTACAATGGATTCAATGTTTCCTGTTTCGAAGGTGCGGATGCCTCGATTTCTTCTGAGGTGTCAGGCGGTACCCCACCATACCAATATTCTTGGTCTGATGGTTCCATAAATAGCCCAATAATAGTCGATCTTCCATCAGACTCCTATATTGTCACAATTACAGATGCCAACAACTGTCAGCATATAGATTCAATAGTGCTTACGGAGCCGACTCAGATCACATTTACAACTCAAGTTAGTGATCCAAATTGTGATGGACCAGATACCGGTACTATTAACATTTTATCTCCCACAGGAGGTATAGAGCCTTACCTATTTAGTTTCAATGGTAGCAGCTTCAACCAAACAACAGAATACACTGATCTTGAAGAAAATAAATATTTATCAGTAGTCTCTGACCGCAATGGTTGCGAAGTTCAGATTGAAGATGAACTCATAGCTGCAGAGATTCCAGAAGTTGGATTTCAAGACGATGTCACTATCAACTTGGGAGACTCCATTTGGTTAACGCCAACAATCAATGATATATCTATAGGACAGGTAGCTTGGACTGATAACCAGTATATATCTTGTAGCTCTTGTACAGATACTTATGCCTTTCCAATAAATACAAGTCAATTCAATATAGAAGTCACCTCGATGGACGGTTGCATTGATGATGCAAATATTTCTATCAGAGTTCTTAAAGATAGAGATATCTATGCGCCTAATATCTTCAGTCCTTCGTCGTTAGCAAGAGAGAATCAACGTTTCAGTGTACTTGGTGGACGCCAGATAACTACTATTTTGACCTTGACAATTTTTGATAGATGGGGTAATATTGTCTTTAAGGAAAGCAATCTTGACAAAACCACAACTGCAAAAGGTTGGGATGGTACTGTCGATGGTGCTATAGCCGAAACTGCTGTCTATGTATGGGTTGCAGAAGTCGAGTATCTAGACTTCCATGTAGAAAGACATATCGGAGATATTATGTTAGTCAATTAAGACTATGTAATTGATGTTCAATCAGTAAGTTTAACGGTAAGGCTAATCCTCTATCAATTCATAATCTATCCCTAGCTTTCTTAGTAATCGATATGCTGAGCTGGCTGATCCATCATCAACCTCTATTTCAATTGGATCCCCTTCCAAAAGAATAGAAGTAGATTCCCTAGCTGTTCCTGAGTCCATACCACCGACTTCTTCAAGCATTTTTGATATTGCCCTTTTATCTGGCTTAGGTACAGTACATTCTATTAAGTTAATGTTCACGTGTTACACATTTAGTTAGTTCAATGTACGATATAAATTGAGTAGTATCTTGAAAAACGCTTATCTGGAATTCATTAAAATGCTGTATCTATATTATACTTACTCAAAAGCTATTTTTATATAATAGGATAAAGTTAAGCACATAATGCAAGTATTAATACTCAAGAATAAAACTATCCATTCTTTGGACTGTCTTGCTACGAACATTCAACAACTAATTTATCTTTACTTTAGTAAAACATCAAACTATTAGTTCGATAAAGAACATATCATTTATCCATTTGACCATTTGGCTATTAACAGTCGTACCGGTTGTTACATTCGGCCAAATCGAAAGACTCAATGATGAATACCGAATACAAGTGTCGTTAGACACCGCAACTCATACGCTTACTGCAAAAACTACTCTTACTTGGACCAATCCAGATGATAAACCAGTAGACCATATGTTATTTCATATGTACTACAATGCCTTCAAAAACACGAATTCTACATTTTTCTCAGAAAATGAATTTCCAGAATCACTAAGACCTCCTCAAGATGATGGATGCCATTGGTCATATACAGACATCACAGATATAAAAGATAATAATGGTAATGACCTTACTACAATGATCAGTTATATACAACCAGATGATACCAATATCCTAGATCAATCAGTGTTGCGGTTAGACCTTATCACTGCTGTAAATCCAGGAGAATCCATCACCCTATCATTCGACTGGAATGCCGCCATACCCAACATAATGCCACGTACTGGCTACAATAAAGAGTATTACTTCTTTGCTCAATGGTTTCCCAAATTAGGAGTCTACGAAACAGCGGGTATGAGGTATGCTGAGGAAGGCAGTTGGAATTGTCATCAGTACCATGCGAATGGAGAGTATTACTCTGATTTCGCAAATTATAATGTTTCTATGACGGTTCCCAATTCTTACGTTGTTGCTTCTTCAGGTTGGTTACAAGCAAAGCATACCTTCGATTCACAGATGACCACTTGGACCTTCACTTGCGATAATATTATTGATTTCACTTGGGCAACATCGCCGCATTTCACTGTCCAGAAAGACAAGTTCAAGGATACCGACATTCTTTTCTATACCTATCCATACAAAGAAGACATAGCATCGAGATACTTTACAGCGATTAAGTATTGCATGCACTACTTAGACGAAAAACTAGGAGATTATCCCTACCCGACTCTATCGATTGTTGACCCGCCTATTCATGGGTTGTTTACCGGAGGAATGGAGTATCCGACTTTAGTTACTTCTATTTCATTTAATTTCTTTCCACAAGGCTTTAGAACACCTGAGACGCTGGTAATGCACGAGTTCATTCATCAATATTTCATGCAGATGGTTGCTACTCACGAAGTTGAAGAAGCCTGGATGGATGAAGGCTTTACCACATATTGGGAAGGCCGTATTCTTGATGACTTCCTTGGTGAGTCCTGTTCTATGGTTGACTTTGCAGGGTTCAATATCGGTACTAAAGAGTACAACCGGTTCGAATTCCTTAATAGTGAATACAACACCTCAGCACCTATCACTGACAAAAGCTATGAATTTGAATCTTCTGCTTATGGACCTATTTCGTACAATAAAACTGCCCTCTGGCTTCAAACACTAGAAAGAATGATAGGTGTCGAGCTGATGGATGAGATATGGAAAACATACTTTCAGAGGTGGAAATACAAGCATCCTTGCAGACAGGATTTTATAGATGTCGTCAATGAATTAGTCCAGCTGAAATGTCAAAAATTTCCAGATGGAATGGATTGGTATTTTGACCAAGTAATATATGGTACTGACCTATGCGATTATGCTATCACTAACATTTCTAATGACGTAATCACCACACAAGCAGGCTTTATTGATGGCGATATTGATTGTTTAAATTCAATTGAGACAGATAGCATAAAATCAACAATCACAATTAGAAAAATAGAGAATATTACTGTTCCACAACAATTGAAAGTATATTTCAAAAACGGAAATATCCTAACAGAAGAATTATTTGCCACGAACGAGTATACAGAGGTAAGTTATACAACAGATTCTGAGATTACAAAGGCTATCATAGATCCAGATACTTTGATTTATATAGACAGAAATCTATTAAACAATTCATACACAACTGAAAAACTGTCTCAAAAGACAAATAACACTATGACTTCTTGGTTACAAGGAAGATTTCAAAATGCTTTAGAGTTCCTTTCTCTACTAATATGAGTAAACAGAAAACCATACTTTCAACGATTGCCTTGAGCTGGAAAAACGCGGCTGGGAGTTGGCAAATTTGGTCATTACTACTTTTGGTAAACTTTATTTTTGCAAAACTGATTTCAGCACCTATAGCTAATATCATAGATTCAGCTTCTTTAAATAGAGTAATACCTGCAAATGTGTCACTCACATATATCTATGATCTAATACAAAATGATCAACATTTAGTTAGTCAAATAATGAGTACTCTTCCTATCATATTAGGGGTGTATCTTCTATGGACGGTTTTTTCAACTGCGGGAATTGTAAATAGTGTCTTCTATAAAGATTTTAAACTATCTACCTTTCTATCAGGTGGTCTTAAGTTCTTCTTCAGGTTTCTTAGACTGACGATATATATGCTTATCCTACTCGGTTTTATCGGGTTTATATTATACAAAGTCTTGACCTTCGGAGAGATTAATATCTTCCAAATTGATTCAGAAGACTTCCTAATAAGTCGAGCGGTATGGCTAAGCATTTGCTTTGCAGTTATCTACACCTTTCTCAAACTCTGGAATGACTGGCTAAAAATCACTATTGCAAGACTAAATCCAAAGTTCTTCTTTAGACAATCAATCGGTGCAATCTCACAAATATTGAATATCAAAACTATTGTAGTTTTCTTAATCAATATTCTGATCGCCTTAGCTATGATTCTATTGTTTAGGACTATTGGGCAGATAATACCAATTGTCGCAATACTTATTACTCAAGTAATAATATTAGCACGACTTTGGTATAAAATCGCAAATCTATCTAGTCTAAGTATGTTGAATTCAGCTCTGGATAGAGCTGAAGAAAGCTAAAAAAAGTAGGGGTGAAAGGATTCGAACCTTCGACCCCCTGGTCCAAAACCAGGTGCGCTAGCCAGACTGCGCTACACCCCGATAAAACTAAGTCAAATCGACTCTCGTTTCAGCCCGTACTTTATAGATTAACTCCGATCTTTGCAATTGGGTTTGAGTCGATAATTTCAAGGAATCCAAAACAAATTTGTCGACGTTCCCGGCAATTTCCCAATTAGGCCACCTGAGAGCGTTTTGCGGTTTCCAGGCCCAGCAAGATCGCACGCAGGCGTTCAAACTCGCTGTGATTTGAGTAGTGAACCACAATTTGCCCGCGCTGGCGAGTTCCCTGCTTAATCTGGACTTTGGTACCCAAAGCTTGCTTCAATTCTTGCTGTAGTGACTCAATTTGGCGATCGATGGTTCGCCGTTTTCTTGTTGAACTTGTCCCAACTCCATCTTCTGCGGAAATTTGATCTGAAACAGCTCGCTCAGTCGCCCGAACGCTCATCCCCTCACTCTCGATCATATTGCAAAAGTCGACTTGCACTTTGTCGTCACCAAGTGGCAATAAAGCCCGCGCATGACCAGCGGTGATCTTGCCCTTTTGAAGCGATTCCTGAATGGATGAAGGTAGCTCTAACAAACGCATCAAGTTGGCAATCGTGGAACGGTCAATTTTCAGCCGTCCGGCAAGGTCTTCCTGAGTACATCGATGCTCGTCAATATATCGTCTAAACGACAGCGCTTTTTCAATTGGGTTGAGATCCTTTCGTTGCAAGTTCTCAACAATCGCAAGTTCTGAAACAAGACGATCATCAGCCTCCCGAATCCGAGCAGGAATCGTTT